>NZ_ALIP01000145.1:0-35775 GCF_000283075.1 Pseudoxanthomonas sp. GW2 | reverse complement strand
CCCGCCGCCACGGCGCCATCATGCCCGGATCGCTTCCTGGAACGACAGCGCCTGCTCGGTGTGCTGGGCGCGCTCGGCGATCCAGTCGATCACCTGCTCTTCCATCACCCGGGCCTGCAGTCCCTGCATCAGCTGGGGGTCGTTGCGGTACATCTCAATGACCTGCTCCGGCTCCTCGTAGGTCGAGGCGATGAGACGCAGGGTTTCGTTCAGGCGCTTGGGATCCAGGCGCAGGTCGTTGCGGCGGGCGATCTCGCCCACCAGCAGGCCGGCCAGGACGCGCTTGCGCGCCGGCTCCAGGAACTGCTGCCAGGCGTCGGCCGGGACCTGGCCCGGGTCGCGGCCACTGCGGCGGACCTGCTCCAGCTGCTGGAACAGCATGCCGCGGGCTTCGTTCTCGACCGTGCGCGGCGGCAGCTCGACGTGGGCGTAGGCGGCGACCAGCTGCTCGCCGACCTCGCGGCGCAGGCGGTTCATCAGCGCGCCCTTGAGCTCGCGCTCCAGATTGGTGCGGATGTCCTCGCGGAACTTGTCCATCTGTCCGCTCTTGACGCCGAAGCTCTTGATGAACGCGGCATCGACCTCCGGCAGCACCGGCTCGGAGACCTGCTGCAGGACCACGTGGACCTGGGCGGTCTTGCCGGCCAGTTCGGCCTGGCGCCAGGCCTCCGGGAAGGCCACGTCGAGCACGTGCTCGGTGCCCTGCTCCAGGCCGGCCAGGGCGTCTTCCAGCGCCGGCAGCAGCTGGGCCGAGCCGATGATGGTGGAGAAGCGCTCCTCGCCCTCGGCCGGCTGGCGGAAGTCGCCGGCCTCGGTCCACAGGGTGCCGACCACCAGGTCGCCCTTGGCCGCGGCGCGCTCGACCTTGCTCCAGGTGCGGCGCTGCAGGCGCAGGTTCTCGATCATCTGGTCGATGTCGGCCTCGGTGACCTCGGCGGTGTGGCGGATCACCTGGAGCTTGGTCACGTCGATCTCGCCGAAGTCCGGCACCACCTCGAAGGTGGCGACGAAGTCCAGGCTGTCCTCGGCGGCGCGGTCGATGCGCGGGGCGCCGGCCAGGCGCAGCTCGTGCTCGCGCACCGCGGCGTCGAAGGTCTGGCGCACCAGCGCGCCCAGGACCTCGGCGCGGACCTGGTCGCCGAAGCGCTGCTCGATCACCTTGGCCGGAACCTTGCCCGGGCGGAAGCCCTTGATGCGGGCGGTGCGGGCGATCTCGCGCAGGCGGCCGCTGACGCCGGCTTCCAGCTGCTCCGCCGGCAGGCTGAAGTTCAGGCGGCGCTCGAGGTTGCCCGTGGATTCGACGGAAACTTGCATGTGGTCTTGGCTCCTGCGCCGCGGCGGCTGGCCGCGGGTCGATCGGTTTGGGTGGACGGACAGCGCCGACATCCTGCCGGCGTGCGCGGGAAACGCGCTAGTTTGGCCGATCCCCGGCGGCCGCGCCAGTATTTGTCACGATGCCATTGACAGGCGCTCGGCGCATTCACGACAATAGCCGACCTTACGGAGCGCGGACGCTCCGGGAGCCGGTTTCCGGCCTGCCGGAGCCGGAGCCAGAACGCCGGGGTATAGCGCAGTCTGGTAGCGCGCCTGCTTTGGGAGCAGGATGTCGGGGGTTCGAATCCCTCTACCCCGACCATCCTGCTGTCGGCAGCAGGGCGATGCGAAACCGTGTTGTGCGCCTGTAGCTCAACCGGATAGAGCACCGGCCTTCTAAGCCGGCGGTTGCAGGTTCGATTCCTGCCAGGCGCGCCATTACGGGCACTGGCCGGAAGTTGCTTCAAATGTGGTGGCTGTAGCTCAGTTGGTTAGAGTACTGGATTGTGATTCCAGTGGTCGTGGGTTCGAATCCCATCAGCCACCCCACCCTTCGGTGCAAATTTCCTGCAAAGGGGGCTTGCACAAGTCGCGAGGTGTCATTACACTGAGCGGCTCAGGTTTCAGGGGCCGTTAGCTCAGTTGGTAGAGCAGCTGACTCTTAATCAGTAGGTCCAAGGTTCGAATCCTTGACGGCCCACCACCCTGTAGGAAGCGCCCGGCAATGCCGGGCGTTTTTCGTTGGGCAACCCGGATTTGCGGCGCGCTAGAATGCGCCGGCACGCGCGAAAGTGGCGGAACTGGTAGACGCACTGGATTTAGGTTCCAGCGGGTAACCCCCGTGCGGGTTCGAGTCCCGCCTTTCGCACCATTCCCGGCGGAACCGCCGGCAAACGCGCATCGTCCCTGCAGTCGTCCGCAGGCCGCCGCCGGTCGGCCGGTCATGCCCCGCTCCGGTGGCTGCCTGTATGCTTCCGGCCAGTCCATCCTGATTCGACGGAGCGAACCATGCGCAGCGGAAATCCCGCCCTCAGGGAATCCACCTTCCTCGACCTCGGCAGCGGCACCGTCGTTTCGCGCGATGCCGGGGCAATGACCCTCAACGGCACCGTCAACAAGACCGGCCTGCTGTTGCTGCTGGCCGTGCTGACCGGCGCCTTCGCCTGGTCGCAGGTGCAGGTCACCGAATACGGCGTGACCGGCATGGGCTATGTCTGGGGCGGCATGATCGCGGGCTTCGTCCTGGCCCTGGCCACCATCTTCAAGAAGGAGTGGTCGCCGGTCACCGCGCCGCTGTACGCGCTGGCCGAAGGCCTGTTCCTGGGCGCCATCTCCTCGGTGTTCGAGGCCCGCTTCCCGGGCATCGTGATGCAGGCGGTGATGCTGACCTTCGGCACCCTGTTCGCCCTGCTGTTCGCCTACCGCAGCGGCCTGATCCGGGCCACCGAGAACTTCAAGCTGGGCGTGGTCGCGGCCACCGGCGGCATCGCCCTGGTGTACCTGGCCTCGATCGTGCTGGGCTTCTTCGACATCCGGATCCCCTTCATCCACGAGTCCGGGATCATCGGCATCGGCTTCAGCCTGTTCGTGGTGGTGATCGCGGCGCTGAACCTGGTGCTGGACTTCGACTTCATCGAGACCGGCGTCGAGCAGGGTGCGCCCAGGTACATGGAGTGGTACGGCGCCTTCGGCCTGATGGTCACCCTGGTGTGGCTGTACCTGGAAATCCTGCGCCTGCTGTCCAAGCTGCAGTCGCGCGACTGACCTCCCGCCCCGGCGGGACCCGCGGACGGGCGCCTTCGGGCGCCCGTTTGCGTTTGCGCGCTCCCCGCCGCTGCCACCGGCGCAAAAAAGAACGGGGCGCCGAAGCGCCCCGTCCAGGTACTGCGTGGCTGCCGCGCGGCCGCTCAGAGGCGGCTGGCGATGGCCTTGGCGAAGCCCATGGTGGTGCCGGTGCCGCCCAGGTCGCCGGTCAGCGCGTCCTTGGCCTCCAGGGTGGCGACGATCGCCTTGCGCAGGCGCTCGGCGTTGGCGCCCTGGCCGATGTGGTCCAGCATCTGCGCCGCCGCCAGCAGCAGCGCGCAGGGGTTGGCGATGCCCTTGCCGGCGATGTCCGGGGCGGTGCCGTGGACGGCCTCGAAGATCGCCGCCTTCTCGCCGATGTTGGCGCCCGGGGCCAGGCCCAGGCCGCCGACCAGGCCGGCGCACAGGTCGGAGATGATGTCGCCGAACAGGTTGGTGGTGACCAGGATGTCGAACTGCTCGGGGCGCATCACCAGCTGCATGCAGGCGTTGTCCACGATCATTTCCTGGAACTCGATGTCCGGGTACTGCGCGGCCACCTCGCGGGCGACGTTCAGGAACAGGCCCGAGGTCGACTTGATGATGTTGGCCTTGTGCACCGCGGTGACCTTCTTGCGGCCGGTGCTGCGGGCCAGCTCGAAGGCGTAGCGGACGATGCGCTCGGAGCCCTTGCGGGTGACGCGGGTGCTGGAGACGGCGACCTCGCCGTCCGGGGAGACTTCCTGGCCCTCGGACAGGTAGGCGCCCTCGGTGTTCTCGCGCACCGTGATCATGTCGATGTTCTCGTACCGCGACTTGGTGTTCGGGAACGAGATCGCCGGGCGTACGTTGGCGTACAGGTCGAAGTGGCGGCGCAGGCTGACGTTGATCGAGGTGAAGCCACCGCCCACCGGGGTGGTCAGCGGGCTCTTCAGGGCGACCTTGTTGCGCTCGATCGAGGCCAGGGTCTCCTTCGGCATCAGGTCGCCGTGCTTCTCCAGCGCCACGACGCCGGCGTCGGCGAACTCGTACTCCAGGCCCGCGCCAAGCTGGTCGAGGACGTGCAGGGTTGCATCCATGATCTCCGGGCCGATGCCGTCGCCGCGGATGACCGTGATCTTCTGGGTCATGAGGAATAGTTCCGGACAGGCGCGGCAGGTCCCGGGAGCGGGTCCGGCTGCGCAGGGAGGGGAAAGTTGGTGCTGAAATTATGCCCCATCCCGGCTGAATACAGGTTCCGACCTTGGGAGCATGCCCGGCCGCCCTCGCCGGGCCCGGGCTCAACCGTGCTCGTGGACCAGGGGCTGGCCGGCCTCCCCCGCCTCCAGGCTGTCGAGGAAGTCCACGGCCCGGCGCAGGTGGGGGATGACGATCGAGCCGCCCACCACCAGGCCGACCGAGAACGCCTCGAAGAACTCCTCGCGGCTGACCCCGGCCTGCCGGCACTGGGCCACGTGGTAGCTGATGCAGTCGTCGCAGCGCAGCACCAGCGAGGCCACCAGGCCCAGCAGCTCCTTGGTCTTCACGTCCAGGGCGCCGGCCTGGTAGGCCTGGGTGTCCAGGGCGAAGAACCGGCGCACGACCTGGTTGGGCTCGGCCAGGATCCGCTGGTTCATGCGCTGGCGGAACTCGGTGAACTCGCGGACGCGGTCGCCGCCGCTCATGCCGAACCCTCCGGCGCCTGGCCTTCCAGCAGCGGCAGCAGCTTGCCGGCCCGGTGCAGGGCCATCATGTCGTCGTAGCCACCGACGTGGACCTCGCCGATGAAGATCTGCGGGACGCTGGTGCGGCGGGTCAGGTTGACCATCTTCTCGCGCTCGGCCGGGTCCAGGTCGACCCGGATTTCGGTCCACTCCCGGCCCTGGCTCTTGAGGAAGTTCTTGGCCGCCACGCAGTACGGGCAGATGGCGGTGGAATAGATGCGGATGGCGGGGGTCGCTTCGGACACGGGAAACTCCAGCGGTATTACGGGGTCGAAGCGGCTATGGTATCGGGCTGCGGAGATCGCGCGCGTAACGCTCCGTCCCGCCACCGGATTAACTTTGGATTCACCCGTCGGCCCGGCGCGCGCGCAATGCTGGGCCGAACCACGGAGTAACGCGCTTGCCCGCTCCCCGCCCCCTCGCCGCCGCCCTGCTGCTGACGCTGATGCTGGCCCCGGCCGGGCCGGCTCCGGCGCAGGACAGCCTGCGCCTGCCGGACATCGGGTCCTCGGCCGGCGAACTGCTCACCCCCGCCAGGCAGGAGGAGTACGGCGGGATGATGCTGCGCGAGCTGCGCAACTACGGCTACCTGCTGGACGACCCGCTGATCGACGACTGGCTGCAGGCGCTGGGCGACCGCCTGGGCGCCTACAGCGACCGGCCCGAACAGCGCTACACGCTGTTCATGCTGCGCGACCGCCAGATCAACGCCTTCGCTACCCTCGGCGGCTACATCGGTGTCAATGCCGGCCTGGTACTGACCGCCGAGCGCGAGGACGAGGTGGCGGCGGTGCTGGCGCACGAGATGGCCCACGTCACCCAGCAGCACGTGCTGCGCGGGGTCGAGCGCGCCCAGCGCGACCAGATCCCGATCCTGCTGGGCATGCTGGCGGCGGTGGTCGCGGCCCAGGCCGCCGGCGGCTCGTCCTCCGGCGACGCCTCGCAGGCGGCCATCATCAGCGCCATGGGCCTGATGCAGCAGAACCAGATCAACTACACCCGCGCCAACGAGCACGAGGCCGACCGCCTCGGCATCCGCGCCCTGGCCCGCAGCGGCTACGACGTGGACGCGATGGCCGACTTCTTCGCGCGCATGTCGTTCGCCACCCGCGGCAACTCCGGCGGCTACAGCGTGCCCGAGTACCTGCGCACCCACCCGGTCAACACCACCCGCATCGCCGAGGCCAAGCAGCGCGCCGACCAGATGCGCGGGCGCAGCGTCACCGCCACCACCACCGTGGGCGAGGTGGACGGGGAAACCGTCTCGCGGGTGGAGCGGGTGGTCGCCGAGCCCCCGGCGCAGCCGCAGTTGCCGCCGCTGCTGGCCGGGCGCGGCAATCCCCTGCTCCCGGCCGGGCTGGAACTGGCCTCGCTGGGCGG
This sequence comes from Pseudoxanthomonas sp. GW2, assembly GCF_000283075.1. Taxonomy (NCBI): domain Bacteria; kingdom Pseudomonadati; phylum Pseudomonadota; class Gammaproteobacteria; order Lysobacterales; family Lysobacteraceae; genus Pseudoxanthomonas; species Pseudoxanthomonas sp. GW2. The sequence goes on along the minus strand of NZ_ALIP01000145.1, from coordinate 29,596 downwards.
CAGCGCGCGGCCCTCCGGGGCCACCGGCCACTTCGAGTGGGCGCGCGAGCGCCTGCGCGCGCTCAGCGCCACCACCACCGACGCGGCGGTGCGCGAGTACGAGGCCCTGCGCCGCGCCAGCCCCTCCGGGCTGAGCCCGGCGCAGCGCTATGGCCTGGCCGTGGTGCGCCTGTCCAGCGAACCGGCGGCGGTGGCGGGCGAGCTGCGCCAGCTGCTGGAGGAGGACCCGCAGAACCTGTGGGTGGCCCTGGCCCTGGCCGAGGCCGAGGCGCAGGCCGGGCGCACGGCCGAAGCCAATGCCCGCCTGGACCAGCTGCTGCAGCGCCACCCTGGCCACCGCGCGGTGGTGCTGACCTATGCTAGGGTGCTGGTCGCCCAGGGCAACGAAGCCGCCGGCAAGCGTGCCCAGGAAGTGCTGCGGCCACTGCTGGCGCGCTCCGGCAACGACCCGGTGTTCCAACGCACCTTCGCCCGTGCCTGCGAGCTGGCCGGCGACAGCGCGCGCGCCGGCGAGGCTTATGCCGAGGCCGCCTTCCTCAACGGGCGGCCGGAGCAGGCGCTGATCCAGCTGGAGACGCTGAAGAAGCGCGGCGACCTGGACTACGTGGCGCGCGCGCGGATCGACGCGCGGATCGCCGCGATCACCCCCACGGTGCTGGAACTGCGCCGCCAGGGCGTGCGCGATCCGGACATGCAGCGGCGTTGAACGCCGCCGCCGGCCGTTGTCATGGAACTGTCATGCAACGGTAGTCTAATGACTGGCGATACCGGAGGAGCCGGCGTGCAGAAGCAGATCCTCATCGTCGACGACGAGCCCGCGATCCGCGACATGGTCGCCTTTGCCCTGCGCAAGGGCGAATACGTGCCGGTGCATGCGGGCGACGCGCGCGAGGCCCAGGCCGCCATCGCCGACCGCGTCCCGGACATGATCCTGCTGGACTGGATGCTGCCCGGCACCAGCGGCCTGGAGCTGGCCCGGCGCTGGCGCCGCGAGGCGCTGACCCGCGACATCCCGATCATCATGCTCACCGCCCGCGGCGAGGAGAACGACCGGGTCGGCGGCCTGGAGGCCGGGGTGGACGACTACGTGGTCAAGCCGTTCTCCTCGCGCGAGCTGCTGGCGCGGGTGCGGGCGGTGCTGCGGCGCGCGCGCGAGGACGACGAGGACGGCAGCGTCTCGGCCGGCGTCCTGCGCATCGACGGCGCGGCCCACCGCGTGTTCGCCGGCGAAGCCCCGGTGCCGATCGGCCCCACCGAGTACCGCCTGCTGCACTTCTTCATGACCCACCCGGACCGGGTGTACAGCCGTGCCCAGCTGCTGGACCACGTCTGGGGCGGCAGCGTGTACGTGGAGGAGCGCACGATCGACGTGCACATCCGCCGCCTGCGGCGGACCCTGGAGCCGTTCGGCGCCGAGGGCATGGTGCAGACGGTGCGCGGCGCCGGCTACCGTTTCTCGGCCTCGGCCTGATCCCCGCGCGGATGGACAGCCGGACCGGCCCCTTCCCGCCCGCGGGCGCACCACGCTTCCCCGACCCGGAGTCCGCCCTGCCCGCCGACGCCGGCGCGCGCGAGGACGCGGCCCGGCTACGCCAGGCCTGGCGCCGTACCCTGGCCGGCACGGTGCTGGTGCTGGCCGGCGCCGCCGTTGGCGGCTTCGCCAGCGGCCATCCCGGCGCGGTGCTGGCGGCGGTGGCACTGGCTCTGCTGGCCTGGCACGGCTGGCGCCTGCACCGGGTGCTGGCCGCGCTGGACCGGCGCCAGCACCGCGAACCGCCATCCGGCGGCGGCGCCTGGAACGCGCTGGACCGGCTCCTGCACCGCAACCAGGCCGGCATGCGCGCACGCAACCGCCGCCTGCTGGACATGCTGCAGGCCTACCGCGCCGCGGCCGCCGCGCTGCCGGACGCGGTGCTGGTGGTGGACCGCAACACCCAGCGCATCCTGTGGTTCAACCGCGCCGCCACCGCGCTGCTGGGCTTGCAGCACCCGCGCGACCTGGGCGCGCCGGTAGCCGCGCGCCTGCGGCCGCTGCCGATGGCACGCTGGATGGCGGCCGGGCGCAACGCCGAACCGATCCTCGACGCGCCCTCCCCGGTGGACCCGGGCCTGCGCCTGAACCTGCGCCTGATCCCCTATTCGGAGGACTACTGGCTGCTGCTGGCACGCGACGTCAGCAAGCTGCTGCACCTGGAGCAGATGCGCCGCGACTTCGTCGCCAACGTCTCCCACGAGTTGCGCACCCCGCTGACCGTGGTCCACGGCTACCTGGACATGCTCGACCCGGAGGACTTCCCCGGGTGGGGCCCGATGCTGGCGGAGATGCAGAAGCAGTCGCAGCGCATGACCCAGCTGGTCGAGGACCTGCTGGCACTGTCGCGGCTGGAGGCGCGCGACAGCCTGCCTGAGGAGGAAGTAGCCATGGGCCCGGTGCTGGCGAGCCTGCGACGCGAGGCCGAGGCCTGCAGCCAGGGCCGCCACGCCATCGAGGTGCGCGACACCGCCGGTTGCGACCTGCTCGGCTCGGCGCGCGAACTGCACAGCGCCTTCTCCAACCTGGTCGGCAACGCGGTGCGCTACACCCCCGCCGGCGGCACCATCGCGATCGAATTCCGCCGCGGCGAAGATGGCGGCGCGGTGCTGGCCGTGCGCGACACCGGGGTCGGCATCCCGCCCGAACACATCCCCCGCCTGACCGAACGCTTCTATCGGGTCTCCGGCAGCCGCTCGCGCGAGAGCGGCGGCACCGGGCTGGGCCTTTCCATCGTCAAGCACGTGCTGGGCCTGCACCAGGCCCGGCTGTCGATCGACAGCAACGTGGGCCAGGGCAGCACCTTCGCCTGCCACTTCGGCCCCGAACGCGTCCGTCCGAGGCATGATCAGCAGCTGCAGGGGGTGCTGCCATGAACCGTCCGACCACCGACACGCGCACAGGCACCGAGGCACCGCAGCTGGTGCCCCTGCCCACCGGCCACGAGCCGGCCGACCCGCTGCGCGACCCGGCGCTGTACCTCAACCGCGAGCTTTCCCAGCTGGACTTCAACTCCCGGGTGCTGGCCCAGGCCATGGACCCGAAGGTACCCCTGCTGGAGCGCCTGCGCTTCCTGTGCATCTCCTGCACCAACCTCGACGAGTTCTTCGAGATCCGCACCGCCACCGTGCGCCATGCCATGCAGCTGGGCCTGCCTCCGGCGGCCGACGGCATGGCCCCGGCGCAGCTGCTGGACGCCATCCACGCGCGCGCCGCCGAACTGGTGGACGCGCAGTACCGCTGCTGGAACCAGGTGCTGCGCCCGGCGCTGGCCGAGGCCGGCGTGCGCATCCTGCCGCGCCAGGCCTGGAGCCCGCGCCAGCGCCGCTGGCTGCGCGCCTACTTCCGCAACAAGGTCATGCCGGTGCTGTCGCCGCTGGGGCTGGATCCGTCGCACCCGTTCCCGCGCATCCTCAACAAGTCGCTCAACGTCGTCGTGATGCTCGAGGGCATGGATGCGTTCGGGCGACCGGGACACCTGGCGATCGTGCGCGCGCCGCGCTCGCTCAACCGCATCGTCGAGCTGCCGCGCCAGCTGCACGGCAGCGACGAGCAGGCCTTCGTGCTGCTGTCCTCGATGCTCGCCGCCTTCGTCGACGAGCTGTTCCCCGGCATGACGGTCAAGGGCGCATACCAGTTCCGCGTCACCCGCAACTCGGAGCTGGTGGTCGACGAGGACGAGGTCGACAACCTCGCCTCGGCCCTGCGCACCGAACTGGCCGGCCGAGGCTACCGCCCGGCGGTGCGGCTGGAGATCGCCCACGACTGCCCGCGCCCGATCGTGCGCTCCCTGCTGCAGAACTTCGAGCTGCCGGAGAACGCGGTCTACTACATCGACGGCCCGGTCAACCTCAACCGCGTCATCCAGGTCCACGAGCTGGTCCAGCGCCCCGAACTGAAGTACCCCGCGTTCACCCCGCGCAACCGCTTCGAGGAAGGCAGCGTGTTCGAGGCGGTGGCGCGCGGCGACGTGCTGCTGCACCACCCGTTCGACTCCTTCAGCGCCGTGCTGGAGCTGCTCAAGCAGGCCGCGGTCGATCCGGACGTGCTGGCGATCAAGCAGACCCTGTACCGTACCGGCAAGGACTCGGCGATCGTCGACGCGCTGGTACAGGCCGCGCGCAACGGCAAGGACGTCACCGTCGTGGTGGAGCTGCGCGCGCGCTTCGACGAGGACGCCAACCTCGGCGTGGCCGACCGCCTGCAGGAAGCCGGCGTGCAGGTGGTGTACGGCGTGGTCGGCTACAAGACCCACGCCAAGATGCTGCTGATCGTGCGCCGCGAGGGCCGGCGCCTGCGCCGCTACGTGCACCTGGGCACCGGCAACTACCACAGCGGCACCGCGCGCAGCTACACCGACCTGGGCCTGATCACCGCCGACCCGGAGATCGGCAACGACGTGCACCTGCTGTTCCAGCAGCTGTCCGGGCTGGCGCCGTCGATCCGCCTGCGGCGCCTGTTGCAATCGCCGTTCACCCTGCACCAGGGGCTGCTGAGCCGGATCGCGCGCGAGGCGCAGCTGGCCGCCTCCGGGCGCCCCGGGCGGATCGTGGCCAAGATGAACGCGCTCAACGAGCCGCAGGTGGTGCGCGCGCTGTACCAGGCCTCGCAGGCCGGGGTGCAGATCGACCTGATCGTGCGCGGCGCCTGCACCCTGCGCCCGGGCGTGCCGGGCGTGTCCGACAACATCCGCGTGCGCTCGATCGTCGGCCGCTTCCTCGAGCACAGCCGGGTGTACTGGTTCGGCAACGACGGCCGCCCGGAGATGTACTGCGCCAGCGCCGACTGGCTGGAGCGCAACCTGCTGCGGCGGGTGGAGATCTGCTTCCCGATCCTGGACCCGGCGCTGGCCGAGCGGATCGAGCGCGAGGTGCTGCAGAACTGCCTGGCCGACAACCTCAATGCTTGGGAGCTGGGCCCGGACGGCACGTACCGCAAATGCGTGCCCGCCGAGGGCGAGGCGCCGCACTCGGCGCAGCAGGCGCTGCTGGACGCGCTCTAGCCTCCCCGGTTACGGGCCGCGGGACGGCATCCGCTAAGATTCGCCGATGCCCCATTCCTCCCAATCCCGCCCGCAGGTCCAGGATGGCGATGCGCTGGCCGCGATCGATCTTGGTTCCAACAGTTTCCACATGGTGCTCGCCCGCTATTCGCTGGGCGAGCTGCGGGTGATCGACCGCCTGCGCGAGACCGTGCGCATGGCCGACGGCCTGGACGACGCCGGCGGCCTGGCACCGCAGTCGCGCGCGCGCGCGCTGGACTGTCTGGCCCGCTTCGGCCAGCGCCTGCGCGGGGTGGAGCGGCTGCACGTGCGCGCGCTGGCCACCAACACCGTGCGCCGGCTGCGCGATCCGCAGCCGTTCCTGGCCGAGGCAGAGGCCACCCTGGGCTTCCCGGTGGAAGTGGTGTCCGGCCGCGAGGAGGCGCGCCTGATCTACCTGGGCGTGGCCCACGCCCAGCCACCCAAGCCCGGCCAGCAGCGGCTGGTGATCGACATCGGCGGCGGCTCGACCGAGTTCATCATCGGCCGCGGCTTCGACCCGATCGAGCGCGAGAGCCGCCAGGCCGGCTGCATCGCCTCCACCCGGCGCTTCTTCCCCGGGGGCAAGCTGACGAAGAAGCGCTGGAAGGAGGCGCTGGCGGTGATCCCCGCCGAGTTCCGCCAGTTCGCCGGCCACTACCGCGCGCGCGGCTGGGACGAGGCGCTGGGGTCGTCCGGCACGCACAAGTCGATCAGCGAGATCTGCGTGGCGATGAAGCTGACCAAGGGCGCGATCACCGCCGAGGCGCTGCCGCAGGTGCGCGAGCGCCTGCTGCAGGCGCGCAGCCTCGACGAGATCGACCTGCCCGGGCTGTCCTCGGACCGCCGCCCGATCATCGCCGGCGGCGTGCTGGTCCTGGAGGCCGCGTTCCAGGCGCTGGGGCTGCAGAAACTGCTGGTCAGCAAGGCCGCCATGCGCGAGGGCATCCTCTACGACATGCTCGGCCGCGGCAGCGGCAATGATCCGCGCGACGTCTCGGTGCAGGCGCTGATCCAGCGCTACGGCATCGACCAGGAACAGGCCGCGCGGGTGCGCGACACCGCGCTGCAGCTGTTCGAACAGGTGGCCCCGGCCTGGGGCCTGGACGAGGACGACGCGCGCATGCTCGGCTGGGCCGCGAGCGTGCACGAGCTGGGCCTGGCCATCACCCACAGCCAGTACCACCTGCACGGCGCCTACATCCTGGAGCACTCGGACATCTCCGGCTTCTCCCGCCAGGAACAGCAGGTGCTGGCGGCGCTGGTGCGCACCCACCGCCGCGGCGTGCCGAAGTCGGCGTTCGACGCCCTGCCCGACCGCCTGCTGCAGTCGGCGCGGCGCAAGGCGGCGCTGCTGCGCCTGGCGGTGCTGCTGCACCGCTCCCATGAGAGCGACGAACTGCCACCGCTGCAGCTGGAGGCGGGCCCGGCGTCGCTGCGCCTCGTCCTGCCCCAGGCCTGGGTCGAGGACCGGGCGCTGCTGCGTGCCGACCTGGCCGACGAGAAGAAGGGCATGGCGGGCCTGGGCATCGAGTTCGAGCACGCGCTGGCCTGAACGCCGGCACGGCGGCCCGGCACCCGCCGGGAACCCGTACAACCCCATCGGGGCGCGCCGTCCGTTTGCATGTCCGGACCCACCCGAGATCCGCCCATGCCCGCACCATCCGCGATCCGCAAGACCTCCGCCTGCGCAGCCCTCCTGGCCGTCCTGCTCGCAGCCTGCACCACTCCGTCCAAATCCCCGCCTGCGGCCGCCGAGGCGGAGGCACGCACCCAGGCCATGCAGGCCGCGCGGGCCGCGGCCGAACGGTCGCGCGCCAGGGAGGCCGCGACCAGGCACCCGGCCCCGCCCTTCGCCCCTGCACCGGTAGCGTCGCTGGCCCATGCGCCCATGCCCATGCCGATGCCGCAGCGCCCGCTGCCGCGGCCGGCGGAAAACACCGAGCATTACGACACCCGCGAGGACAACCCGGTGCGCCGCACCCGCGAAGCCCCGGTGTCCACCTTCTCGATCGACGTGGACACCGGCAGCTATGCCAACGTCCGCCGCATGCTGCGCGATGGCTACCGCCCGCCGGCCGACGCGGTGCGGGTGGAGGAAATGCTCAACTACTTCGACTACGGCCACCCCGCCCCGGCCTCGCGCGAGGTGCCGTTCAAGGTGACCACCGAGCTGGCGCGGGCGCCGTGGAACCCGCGGCGGCAGCTGCTGATGGTCGGGATCAAGGGCTACGACGTGGACAAGCGCGAGCTGCCGCCGGCCAACCTGGTGCTGCTGGTCGACACCTCCGGCTCGATGGACTACCCGGACAGGCTGCCGCTGCTCAAGCGCGCCTTCGCCCAGCTGGTGCCGCAGCTGCGCGCGCAGGACCGGGTCTCGATCGTGGCCTACGCCGGCACCGCCGGCCTGGTCCTGCCGCCCACGCCCGGCGACCGCCACGGCGAGATCCTGGCCGCGCTGGAAGGGCTGCGCGCCTACGGCAGCACCAACGGCGACGAAGGCCTGCGCATGGCCTACGCGATGGCGCGCCAGGCCTACATCGAGGGCGGGGTGAACCGGATCCTGCTGGCCACCGACGGCGACTTCAACGCCGGCATCACCGACCGCGGCGCGCTGCTGACCATGGTCGCCGACCAGCGCCGCGCCGGCATCGCCCTGTCCACGCTCGGCTTCGGCATGGGCAACTACAACGACGCCATGGCCGAGCGCCTGGCCGATGCAGGCGACGGCCAGCACGCCTACATCGACACCCTGGAGGAAGCCCGGCGGGTGCTGGTGCAGCAGATGCAGGCCACCCTGCTGACCATCGCCAGGGACGTGAAGGTGCAGGTCGAGTTCAACCCGGCGGTGGTCGCCGAGTACCGCCTGGTGGGCTACGAGAACCGGCTGTTGCGCGAGGAGGACTTCGCCAACGACCGGGTGGACGCCGGCGACATCGGCGCCGGCCACGAGGTGACCGCGCTGTACGAGCTGACCCTGGTCGGTTCCGGCGCCGAGCGGCTGCCGCCGCTGCGCTACGCCGATCCGGTCCCGGCCGCGGCCGCCGCCTCCGCCGAACTGGCCCACCTGCGCCTGCGCTACAAGCTGCCCGGGCAGGACGAGAGCCGGCTGCTCGAGACCCCCGTGCTGCGCTCGGCGCTGCGGGCGCAGGCGAGCGAGTCCCTGCGCTTCGCCGCCGCGGTGGCCGGCTATGCCGACCTGCTGCGCGGCGGCCGCTACGTGGACCAGTGGACCTGGGACGACGTCGCCGCCACCGCGCGCGGCGCGCTGGGCGAGGACCGCTTCGGCCTGCGCCACGAGTTCCTGCGCCTGGTCGATGTGGCGCGCGACGTCACCACGCCGCAAACCGGCAACGGCGGCTCCGCGGAATAAAGCGCCGGCACGCCCCTCTCCCGCCGGAGAGGGGCCCGACGCGCCGCCCGGGCAAGGCCCCCAGGCCGCGTCCGGGAAGCCGCCGGCCATGCAAGCACGCAGGATCCAGCGGCACGGTGTCCCGTTCCGGATGCGCTTGGCTATCCGGCGAACGCGGGCCCGTCACCCTCCCATCGGGAGGAATACCCGTCAGCCCAGCAGGTGCTCCAGTACCGCCATGCGCACGGCCACGCCGTTGCCGACCTGGCGCAGCACCCAGGACTGCGGGCCGTCGGCCACCTCGTCGGTGATCTCCACGCCGCGGTTGATCGGGCCCGGGTGCAGCACCGCCGCGTCCGGCGCGGCGCGGCGCAGGCGCTGCGCGGTCAGGCCGTACCGGGCGTGGTACTGGTCCAGCGAGGGCACCAGGCCTTCCTCCATGCGCTCGCGCTGCAGGCGCAACATCATCACCGCGTCGACACCCTCGAGCATCGCGTCGAAGTCCTCGCCCACGATGCAGCCGGAGGTGACCTCGGCTTCCGGCAGCAGCGCCGCCGGGCCGCAGACGCGGATCTCGCCCGCGCCCAGGGTGCGCAGCGCGTGCAGGTCCGAGCGGGCCACGCGCGAATGCTTCACGTCGCCGACGATCAGCACCTTCAGCCTGGAGAAGTCGCTGCCCTTGGCCTGGCGCAGGGTCAGCATGTCCAGCAGGCCCTGGGTCGGGTGGGCGTTGCGGCCGTCGCCGGCGTTGACCACCGCGGTGCCCTCGCCGGCGGCGTCGGCCAGGGCCTGCACCGCGCCGTCGTCGGGGTGGCGCACGACGAAGCCGCGCACGCCCATCGCCTCCAGGTTGCGCAGGGTGTCGCGCGCGGTCTCGCCCTTGCGGGTGGACGAGGTGGATGCGTCGAAGTTGAGCACGTCCGCGCCCAGCCGCTGCGCCGCCAGCTGGAACGAGCTGCGGGTGCGGGTCGAGGGCTCGAAGAACAGGGTGCACACCGCGGTGCCGGCCAGCACCGCGCGCTTGCCGACCCGGCCCACGGCCGCGTCGCGGATCTGGCCGGCGCGGTCCAGCAGCTGCAGCAGGGTCGAGCGCGGCAGTCCTTCCAGGGTCAGCAGGTGGCGCAGGCGTCCTTCGGAATCGAGTTGGGGCGTCATCGGTCGTGGTCCTGTGGGGCCGGCTGCGCCGGCGGCGTGCGACATGGGAAAGGGTGCGGCTACGGCGGGGAGGCTTCCCCGGGGGCGGCCAGCCAGCGTTCGACGATCACCGCGGCGGCCTCGGCGTCCAGGGCCTCGGCGTCGCGCCGGCGGCGGGCGCCGGCGGCGCGGGCCCGGGCGAAGCGGTGCGCAGCCTCGACCGAACTGGAGCGCTCGTCGACCATCGCCACCGGCAGCCCCCAACGCTGGCGCAGGGCATGGGCAAAGGCACGGGCGCGGCGCCGCGCCGGCTGGTCCTGGCCGTCCAGGGTCAGCGGATCGCCGACGACCAGGCCGCCCGGTCCCCACTGGCTGCGCAGCCGGTCCAGCGCGGCCCAGTCCGGGCCGGAGGCGTGCACGTCGACCACCGCCACCGCGCGCGCGCCGCCGAAGGCGCTGCCCACGGCCACGCCGATCCGGCGCGAACCGACGTCGAACCCGAGCACGATGGCGTCGGGCGGTGGCAACGCGGGCACGCTCGCCTCAGGCATGCCCGCTGTAGCCAGCCAGCCGGAACAGGTCCACGCCGATGCGGTGGGCGGCGGTCTGCCAGCGGCTGTCCAGTGGGAGGCCGAACAGCAGTTCCTTGTCCGCCGGCACGGTCAGCCAGGTGTTCTCGGCCAGCTCGTGCTCCAGCTGGCCGGCGCCCCAGCCGGCGCAGCCGAGGGCGAGCAGGGCGTTGGCCGGGCCTTCGCCGGCGGCCATCGCCTCCAGCACGTCGCGCGAGGTGGTCAGGTACAGGCCTTCGCCGACCTTGAGGCTGGAGTCCCAGCCGCGGTCGCCGTCGTGGATCACGAACCCGCGCTCCTGGTGCACCGGCCCGCCGTGCAGCACCGGGCGGGCACACAGCGCGGCGTCGGCGCTGTCGATGCCCATCTGCGCCAGGACCTGGCCCAGGGTGTACTCGGAGGGCCGGTTGACCACCACGCCCATGGCCCCGTCGTCGTCGTGCTGGCAGACCAGCGCAACGGTGCGGGAGAAGTTCGGGTCGGCCAGCGCGGGCAGCGCGACCAGCAGGTGGTTGGCCAGGTTGTCTTGGGGGGCGGACATGCGCCCATTCTAGCCGCCGGCGCGCATCCGCCGGCGCTTCCCTGCCACAATCGGCGGCATCGACAGCAGGTTCCCCGCCCATGTCCGGCTACTGCGACTTCGCCCGCGGCCATCCCCTGCACGGCCCCTACCACGACCACGAGTACGGCGTGCCGCAACGCGCGGAGGCGGTGCTGTTCGAGCGCCTGCTGCTGGAGATCAACCAGGCCGGACTGCGCTGGGAGACCATGCTGCGCAAGCGCGAGGGCTTCCGCCGCGCCTACGACGGCTTCGACGTGGAAAAGGTCGCCGCCTACGGCGCGGCCGACCGGGCCCGCCTGCTGGCCGATCCGGGCATCGTGCGCAACCGGCTCAAGATCGGGGCGGCGATCCACAACGCCGGGGTGATCCTGCGCATGCGCGACAGCCACGGTGGCTTCGCCGCCTGGCTGGACGCCCACCATCCGCTGGACAAGGCCGGCTGGGTGAAGCTGTTCAAGCGCACCTTCCGCTTCACCGGCGGCGAGATCACCGGTTCGTTCCTGGTCTCGCTGGGCTACCTGCCCGACGCCCACCGCCCGGACTGCCCCGCACACCAGCGCCTGCTGGCGACCCAGGTCCCGCCCTGGATGGCGGCCGCCGGCTGAGCCTTCACCCGGCCGTGCCGACGGCGCGGGCGATGATCGGCCCATGGCCATCCGCATCGGCATTTCCGGCTGGCGCTACAAGCCCTGGCGTGGCGTGTTCTACCCGGCCGGACTGCCGCAGCGGCGGGAACTGGAATACGCCGCGCGCAGCTTCGCCAGCGTCGAGCTCAACGGCTCGTTCTATTCGCTGCAATCGCCGGAAAGCTGGGCGGCGTGGGCCGAGCAGGTACCGCGCGACTTCGTGTTCGCGGTGAAGGGCCCGCGCTAGGTGACCCACATGCTGCGCCTGCGCGGGGCGGAGACGGCATTGGCGAACTTCTTCGCCTCCGGGGTGCTGCAGCTGGGCCGCCACCTCGGGCCATTGCTGTGGCAGCTGCCGCCGTCCATGGCCTACGACCGCCAGGTGCTGGATGCCTTCCTCGGCCTGCTGCCACGCGATACCAGGGCCGCTTTGGCCCTGGCCCGCCGCCACGAACCGGCGCGTATGCGCGGCCGCACTGCCCTCCCGGCCGGCCCGAACCGGCGCCTGCGCCATGCCCTGGAGATCCGCCACGACAGCTTCGACGACCCGGGCTTCGTGCGCCTGCTGCGGCGCCACCGGGTCGCGCTGGTGGTCTCGGACACGCCCGGCCGCTTTCCCTACGCGGAGGACGTCACCGCCGGCTTCATGTACCTACGCCTGCACGGCGACACCGAGCTGTACCGCAGCGGCTACGGCGACGCGGCGCTGGATCGCTGGGCCGCGCGCATCCGGCGCTGGGCCGACGGCGGCGAGCCACGGGACGCGCGCCGCTTCCTGGACGCGCCCGCGCCGGCGGCGAAGCGGCGCGACGTGTACTGCTACTTCGACAACGATGCCAAGGTCCATGCCCCGCTCGACGCCCAGGCGCTGTACGCGCGCCTGGCGCGCTGAGGCCTACACGCCCATGTAGCGGTTGGGCCGGTGGTTGAACGTCAGCACCAGGCTCAGCACCACCGCACCCAGCGCCGAGTACGCGACCTTGGCCGGAGACAGTACCGCCAGCGCCACCGCCATCAGCACCGCGTCGAACGCCAGCTGCACCTTGCCCGCGCTCCAGCCGCGCTCGCGCTGCAGGTACACGGCCAGGATGCCGAGGCCGCCGAGGCTGGCGCGGTGGCGGATGAAGAACAGGATGCCGAGCCCGCACAGCGCCCCGCCAACCAGCGCCGAGAACCAGGTATCCACGTGGGCGTAGCGGATCCAGCGCGGCAGCAGGTCGGTCAGCAGGCCGGTGGCGCCGACCGCGACGAAGGTCTTGAGGGTGAACTCCCAGCCCATGCGCCGCACCGCGATCCAGTAGAACGGCAGGTTGGAGAGCACGAACACCAGGCCGAAGTTCCAGCCCAGCGCGTAGTGCAGCAGCAGGGAGACCCCGGCCATGCCGCCGATCATCACCCCACCCTGCGCGAACAATGACATGCCCAGCGCCGCCACCAGGCTGGCCAGGACCATGCCCTGCACGTCCTCGGCCACGCTGTGGTGGAAGGCCTTGTCGTCGGCGGGGGTGCCCGCCGAGTCGGGCGGCGGGGTCAGCGGGCCGGCGGTGACCACCGCCCCGTCGTCGGGCAGCGCGTCCTGGCCGGGCCGGAGGTCGGAATCGGGGAAGCTCACCGGAAGAGCGCCGCGTGGGGGGGCGCGTATTAGACACCAGGGCCGCGCAGGTTTCATCTGAAACCTGATGCCCGGCCGGGCGTGGGGCCGGGCCGGGGGCTGGCTTCACTACAGCAGCAGCCCGCGCCGGGCCCATGCCGGCCGGCCGCCCGCGGCCGCCGGAAGCGCCCGCCTCAGCGCACCTCGGCGATCTCCACGCCGTCCAGGCCCTGGGACAGGGTGCGGGCGTCGCCGCCCTGGGAGAGCTTGATGCGCAGGCGCACCTCGTTCTGCGAGTCGGCGTAGCGCAGGGCGTCCTCGTAGGAGATCTCGCCGGCCTGGTACAGCTCGAACAGGCTCTGGTCGAAGGTCTTCATGCCCAGGTTGGTCGATTCCTTCATGACCTCCTTGAGCTTGTGGATCTCGCCTTCGCGGATGTAGTCCTGGACCAGCGGCGTGCCCAGCAGGATCTCCATCGCCACCCGGCGGCCCTTGCCGTCCGGGGTCGGGATCAGCTGCTGCGCGACCACCGCCTTGAGGTTCAGCGACAGGTCCATCAGCAGCTGGTTGCGCCGGTCCTCGGGGAAGAAGTTGATGATGCGGTCCATCGCCTGGTTGGCGTTGTTCGCGTGCAGCGTGCACAGCACCAGGTGGCCGGTCTCGGCGAAGGCGATGGCGTGGTCCATGCCCTCGCGGGTGCGCACCTCGCCGATCATGATCACGTCCGGCGCCTGGCGCAGGGTGTTCTTCAGCGCGGCCTCCCAGCTGTCGGTGTCGATGCCGACCTCGCGCTGGGTGACGATGCAGCCCTCGTGCTTGTGCACGAACTCGATCGGGTCCTCGATGGTGATGATGTGCCCGGTCGAGTTCTGGTTGCGGTAGCCGATCATCGCCGCCAGCGAGGTCGACTTGCCGGTGCCGGTGGCGCCGACGAAGATGATGATGCCGCGCTTGGTCATCGCCAGGGTCTTGATGATCGGCGGCAGGTTCAGCTCCTCCACCGTCGGGATCCGGGTCTCGATCCGGCGCAGCACCATGCCCACCTGGTTGCGCTGGTAGAAGCAGGAGACGCGGAAGCGGCCGACGCCGGCCACGCCGATGGCGAAGTTGCACTCGTGGGTCTTCTCGAACTCCTCGCGCTGCGCCGGGGTCATCACGTTGAGGACCATGTCGCGGCTCTGCTGCGGGGTCAGCGGCGTCTGCGTGATCGGCGTGATCTTGCCGTGCACCTTCATCGCCGGCGGCATGCCCGCGGTGATGAACAGGTCCGACGCCTTCTGGTGCGCCATCAGCTTGAGGAACGAGGTGAAATCCATGGTACTCATCGATGGCTCCTGCGGAGCCGGGATTCGTGATTGGTGGATTGGTGGTTCGAAAAAGCGCGGCTGCGCCCCAACTCACCGATCCCGCGTCACGACCCCCGGCCTTGTCGAATCACGAATTACAAATCGCCAATCGCGCGCCTTTCCGGTCACTCGAACAGCCGCTTGTCCTTGGCGTACTCGCGCGCCTGCTGGCGGGTGACCAGGCCCCGCTTGACCAGGTCCTGCAGGTGCTGGTCGAGGGTCATCATTCCGTACTGCTGGCCGGTCTGGATCGCCGAGTACATCTGCGCGACCTTGTCCTCGCGGATCAGGTTGCGGATGGCCGGGGTGCCGACCATGATCTCCCAGGCCGCGGTGCGGCCGCCGCCGACCTTCTTCAGCAGCGCCTGCGAGATCACCGCGCGCAGCGACTCGGACAGCATCGAACGCACCATCGGCTTCTCGCCGGCGGGGAACACGTCGATGATGCGGTCGATGGTCTTGGCCGCCGAGCTGGTGTGCAGGGTGCCGAACACCAGGTGGCCGGTCTCCGCGGCGGTCAGCGCCAGGCGGATGGTCTCCAGGTCGCGCATTTCGCCGACCAGGATGTAGTCCGGGTCCTCGCGCAGCGCCGAGCGCAGGGCCTCGTTGAAGCCGTGGGTGTCGCGGTGCACCTCGCGCTGGTTGATCAGGCACTTCTGCGAGGTGTGGACGAACTCGATCGGGTCCTCGACGGTGAGGATGTGCCCGTACTCGTTCTTGTTGATGTGGTCGATCATCGCCGCCAGCGTGGTCGACTTGCCCGAGCCGGTCGGGCCGGTGACCAGGATCAGGCCCTGCGGCTGGTTGATCAGCTGGCGGAACACCGGCGGGCAGCCCAGGTCCTCCAGGGTCAGGACCTCGGAGGGAATGGTGCGGAACACCGCGCCGGCGCCGCGGTTCTGGTTGAACGCGTTGACGCGGAAGCGGGCCAGCGACGGGATCTCGAACGAGAAGTCGACCTCGAGGAACTCCTCGTAGTCCCGGCGCTGCTTGTCCGACATGATGTCGTACACCAGCGCGTGGACCTGCTTGTGGTCCAGGGCGGGAATGTTGATCCGGCGGACGTCGCCATCCACGCGGATCATCGGCGGCAGGCCGGCGGACAGGTGCAGGTCCGAAGCCTTGTTCTTGACCGAGAAGGCCAGCAGTTCGGCGATATCCATTGCGTGAGTTTTCCCCAGAATTCCCCGGCCGCCCGGCCCCTTGGCGGGCTGGCGTGCGATGTCCCCTTGGCGGCAGTATAGCGCCCCATTCCCCCCTGCCAATCCCGTTGCCGACCGTGTCCCAGCCCGCCCCTTCCGAACGCCTGCAGCAGGTCCTCGCGCGCATCGACGCCGCGGCCCGGGCCGCCGGCCGCCCGCGGCCGCGCCTGCTGGCGGTGTCCAAGCTGCAACCGGCCGAGGCGGTCGCCGCCCTGGCCGCTGCCGGGCAGCTGGCGTTCGGCGAGAACTACGTGCAGGAGGGCGCGGCCAAGCGCCAGGCCCTGGATCCGGCGCTGGACGCCCCCCTGGAGTGGCACCTGATCGGGCACCTGCAGTCGAACAAGGCGGCGCTGGCCGCGCGCACCTTCCACTGGGTGCACAGCATCGACCGCCGCAGCGTGGTCGACGCCCTGGCCGCCAGGCGCGACCCGGACGCGCCGCCGCTGAACGTGCTGCTGCAGGTCAACGTCGAAGGCGAGGCCGGCAAGGCCGGCTGCCGCCCGGACGAGGTGGCGGCGCTGGCCGCGGCGGTGGCCGCGCAGCCGCGCCTGGCACTGCGCGGACTGATGGCGATCCCGGTGCCGCACCCGGACCCGGAGGACCGCCGCCCCGCCTTCCGCGCGATGAAGCAGCTGTTCGACGAGCTGGCCGCGCGCCACCCGGCCGTGGACACGCTGTCGATGGGCATGAGCGACGACTTCGCCGTGGCCATCGCCGAGGGCGCCACCCTGGTGCGCATCGGCACCGCCCTGTTCGGGCCGCGCCCGCCGCGCTGAGGCGCCGCGCGCTGGCGCTAGACTGCGGCTTTTCCCATCGCAGGTGGCGTCGATGTCCTCCATCCCCGATCCGACCGAGCTTCCCACCATCGCCTTCATCGGCGGCGGCAGCATGGCCCGCAGCCTGATCGGCGGCCTGGTCGCGCGCGGCGCCGATCCGGCGCGGATCCGCGTGGCCGAGCCGGTGCCGGCCCTGCGCGAGGCGCTGGCCGCGGACTTCGGGGTGCAGGCGTTCGCCGAGGCGTCCGCGGCGGTGCAAGGCGCCGGGCTGTGGCTGCTGGCGGTCAAGCCGCAGGTCATGCGCGCGGCATGCGCACCGCTGGCCGCGACCGCGGCCGCGGCCAGCCCGCTGGTGGTCTCCATCGCCGCGGGCATCACCGTGGACCGGCTGCGCGAATGGCTCGGCGGCGATGCCACGGTCGTGCGCTGCATGCCCAACACCCCTGCCCTGCTTGGCGCCGGTGTCACCGGCCTGTACGCCGGCCCCGGCGTGGACGCGCGCCGGCGCGCGCAGGCCGAGGCGGTGCTGGCCGCCGCCGGCGCCACGGTGTGGATCGGCGAGGAAACGCTGATGGACGCGGTGACCGCGGTGTCCGGCAGCGGCCCGGCCTACGTGTTCCTGCTGGCCGAGGCGATGCAGGCGGCGGCGCGCGGCGAGGGCCTGGACCCGGAGCAGGCGCGCACCCTGGTCGTGCACACCCTGCTCGGCGCGGCGCGCATGCTGGCCGAGACCGGCGAGCCTGCCGATGAACTGCGCCGGCGCGTGACCTCGCCCGGCGGCACCACCCAGGCGGCGATCGAACGCTTCCAGGCCGACGGCTTCGAGGCCCTGGTCGCGCGCGCGATCCATGCGGCGCGGGTGCGCGGCGCGGAACTGGCGGGAGGCTGAGATGCACGCACGCGCGAGGAAGAGCTGGCTGCTCGCCGCCCTGCTGCCGCTGCTGGCCGGCTGCGGCGGCGAGGCGCCGCAGCCGGCGCAGTTCGTGCCGCCGGCGCCGGCGGTGGCGGAGCTGGATGGACCGCTGCTGGCCCGCTACACCCTGCTGCCAACCCTGGCGCTGGACCCGGCCATGGCGCGCGGCTACGGCATCGAACGCACGCCGGGCAAGGCGCTGCTGCTGGTGGCCCTGCGCCACGACGATGGCGACGGCGACGAACGCCCGGCCGCCGGCCAGGTGCGCGCGCAGGCGCGCGACCTGTCCGGCCGCGTACAGCAGGTGGCGATGCGCGAACTGCGCAGCGGCGGCTACGTCGACCACATCGGCCTGGTCGACATCGCCGCACACGACGTGGTCCGCGTCGACGTCGAGGTACTGGCTGGCGGGCGGGGCCACCGGTTCGATTTTCAGCGCAACTTCTAGTGCGTTTGCATCGCCTCGCTGCTGCACGTTAAGGTCGGCAGCGGGAGCGTCGGCGCGGCATCCGCCCGCGGCGACAAGGGGGGGAACAAGTTGCTGGCCGCATGGCGCCTTCGCGCCAGCGGGCCGCCGTCCGGCGTGCCCGTGCGGCCGGTTGGGGATCATGGGCCGCGCCTGCGGCCACCTTGGGGACGCTTTCAATGCAAAAGACGTTGATTCTGCCCGGCCTGCTGCTGGGCCTGGCCTTCGCCTCCAACGCCGTCGCAGCCGATTGCCCGACGCTGCCGCAAGGCGCCGGCGTGCAGTGGGAGGAAACCGAGGGGAAGAGCTACAAGGTCTGCCGCGCCATCGACCAGGACGGCACCCAGCTGCTGGGGGTGATGTTCACCGACAGCGAGCCGCTGAAGCTGCGCCGCCGCAACCGGGTCGAGGAAGGCTGGGTCGGCCAGCACGTGGTGGTGTGGTACCGCCCCGAGATCGCCGAGGCCGGCGCGGCCGAGAAGCGGATCACCGTGGTCGAGCTGGATGAGGACCGCTACGCCCAGATCTGGCTGGACGCCAACGACCCGGACCAGCTGCGGCGGGCGATGAACCTGGCGCAGCAGCTTTACCTGCACTGAGCCGTCCCTGGCGCCGGCCACGGCCGGCGCCAGGCCTGCACCCGCGGCTAGAAGCGCCCTTCCTGGAAGTCGACGAAGGCCTGCATCAGCTCCTGGCGGGTGTTCATCACGAACGGGCCGTAGCGGGCCACCGGTTCGCGCAGCGGGCGGCCGGCGACCAGGATCAGCCGCGCCGGCGTCGCGCCGGCGCGCAGCACCAGGCGGGTGCCGCCGCCGAGCACGCCCAGCTCGCTGGTTTCCAGCAGGCGTGCGTCCCCGCCCTCGCCCACCGTGGCCTGTCCTTCGAACACGTAGGCGAAGGCGTTATGGCCCGCGGCCAGTTCGTATTCCCACGCGCTGCCGGCAGCCAGGATGATGTCCAGGTACAGGGGATCGGTGGCCGGCTGCCGGATCGGGCCTTCGACGCCGCCGGCCCGGCCGGCGATCACCCTGACCTCCACGCCCGCGGCCGGATGCGCCACCGGAATGCGCTCGGCGCCGAATTCCTGGTAGCGCGGATCGGTCATCTTCTCGCGCGCCGGCAGGTTCACCCACAGCTGGAAGCCGCGCATGCGCCCGGACTCCTGCTCGGGCATCTCCGAATGCACCAGGCCGCGGCCGGCGGTCATCCACTGCACGCCGCCGGAGGTCAGCAGGCCTTGGTTGCCGTGGTTGTCACGGTGGCGCATGCGCCCGTCAAGCATGTAGGTGACGGTCTCGAAGCCGCGGTGCGGATGGTCCGGGAAGCCGGCGATGTAGTCCTCGGCCCGGTCGGTGCCGAACTCGTCCAGCAGCAGGAACGGGTCCAGGTCCGGCAGCTCCGGGCCGCCGATGACGCGGGTCAGGCGCACGCCGGCACCGTCGGAAGTAGGCAGGCCACGGACCTTGCGCAGCACGCGGACGGATTCGACCTGCGGATGGATGCTCATGGTGTTCTCCGGGTTGGATTGCACGGGAGCATGGGGCCCGCGGCCGCGGCCCGAAACCGGGCCTGCGGCGAAGAACCGTTGCGAAAGTGGAACGATTACAGAAAAAGACCCGCCGCCGTTTCAGCTATTGTCCTGCAGCGCCAGCTGCATGTCGCGCTGGCGCCGCTTGTCCTCGCGGTACATCAGCCACCAGCCGACCACCGCCGCCAGCGACACGGCCATCATCAGCAGGGTGGCCAGGGCGTTGATCTTGGGACTCACGCCCAGCCGCACCGAGGAGAAGATCTTGATCGGCAGGGTGGTCGATTCCGGGCCGGAGACGAAGCTGGCGATCACCACGTCGTCCAGCGACAGGGTGAAGGCCAGCAGCCAGCCGGAGACCAAGGCCGGGGCGATGATCGGCAGGGTGATCAGGAAGAACACCTTCAGCCGGTTGGCGCCCAGGTCCATGGCCGCCTCCTCCAGCGAGCGGTCCAGCTCCTGCAGGCGCGAGGACACCACCACGGTCACGAAGGACACGGTGAGGGTCACGTGCGCGATCCAGATCGCGACCATGCCCTTGGACGGCAGGCCCAGCGCACCGCCCACCGAGACCAGCATCAGCAGGATCGACAGGCCGATGATCACCTCCGGCATCACCAGCGGCGCGGTGACCAGGGCGCCGAACAGGGTCTTGCCGGGGAAGCGGCGGAACCGGGTCATCACCATCGCGCCGAGGGTGCCGATCACGGTGGCCGCGGTCGCGGTCCAGAACGCGATGCGCAGGCTGACCCAGGCCGCGTCCAGCATCTGCCGGTCGCGCATCAGCTCGCCGTACCACTTCACCGAGAACCCGGCCCAGACCGTGGCCAGGCGCGAGGAATTGAAGGAGTACACCACCAGCAGCACGATCGGCAGGTACAGGAAGGCGAAGCCCAGCACGAGCACCGCCCAGCGCAGCATGCGCATGCCCAGGGAGTCGTTCATGCCAGCCGGCCCTCCAGGGTGCGCTGCTGGGAGCGGTTGAAGACCAGGATCGGCACCAGCAGCAGGAGCAGCATCACGATCGCCACCGCCGAGGCCGCCGGCCAGTCGCGGTTGTTGAAGAACTCGCCCCACAGCACCCGGCCGATCATCAGCGTGTCCGGGCCGCCGAGCATCTCCGGGATCACGAACTCGCCCACGGTCGGGATCATCACCAGCATGCAGCCGGCGATGATGCCCGAGCGCGACAGCGGCAGGGTGATGCGCACGAACGCCTTCCACGGCCGCGCACCGAGGTCGTAGGCGGCCTCCAGCAGGCGGTGGTCGAGCTTCACCAGGTTGGCGTACAGCGGCAGGATCATGAACGGCAGGTAGCAGTAGACGATGCCGATGTAGGCCGCCAGCGGGGTGTAGAGGATGCGCAGCGGCGCGTCGACCAGCCCGGTCCACAGCAGGAAGCGGTTGAGGATGCCGTTGGCGTCGAGGATGCCGATCCAGGCGTAGACCCGGATCAGGAACGAGGTCCACGACGGCAGCACCACCGCCATCAGCGCGATGTTGCGGGTGGCCGGCTTCATCCGCGCGATGAAGTAGGCCATCGGGTAGCCGATCAGCAGGCACAGCACGGTGGAGACCACCGCAATCCTGATCGAGCTGAGGTAGGCCAGGCCGTACTGCGGGTCGGTGAACAGCGCCGCGTAGTTGCCCAGGTTCAGGCGCAGGTGCAGCGCCTTGTCCACCACCTCCACGATGGGCGTGTACGGCGGCATGGCGATGGCCAGCCGCGAGAAGGAGATCTTCAGCACGATCAGGAACGGGATCGCGAAGAAGAACAGCAGCCACAGGAAGGGGATGGCGATCACCGCCCACCGCCCCGAGGGCAGGTACCTGGCCAGCGCGCGCATGTTCATGACAGCAGCACCACGCCGTCGCTGTCGCGCCACCACACCCAGACCTCGTCGTTCCAGGTCAGGTCGTCGCTGGCCCAGCGCTGCTGGTTGGCGAAGTTGACCAGCAGCTTGGAGCCGCTGGGCAGGCGCACGTGGAACACCGAGTGGCTGCCGAAGTAGGCGATGTCCTCGATGATGCCGCGGGCCTTGTTGTACTGCTGGTCCGGCTCGGACTTGCCGATGCCCAGCTTCTCCGGGCGCAGCGCGAACGACACCGGCTGGCCCTCGAAGCCGGTGATGCCGTGGCCGATGTAGATCGGGGCATCGAACGCCGGGGTGCGCAGGGTGACGTAGTCCGGCTGGTCGTCGTCGATCACCGCGTCCACCAGGTTGACCGAGCCGATGAATTCGGCGGCGAAGCGGTTGGCCGGCTGCTCGTAGATCTCGTCCGGCTTGCCGACCTGCTGGATCCAGCCCTGGTCCATCAGCGCGATGCGGCTGGCCATGGTCATCGCCTCCTCCTGGTCGTGGGTGACCATCACGCAGGTCACCCCGGAGGACTCGATGATGTTGACCAGCTCCAGCTGCATGCGCGAGCGCAGCTTCTTGTCCAGCGCGCCCATCGGCTCGTCCAGCAGCAGCAGCTTCGGCCCCTTGGCCAGCGAGCGGGCCAGGGCCACGCGCTGCTGCTGGCCGCCGGACAGCTGGTGCGGCTTGCGCTTGGCCAGCTTGCCCAGCTGCACCAGCTCCAGCATCTCCCCCACCCGCTTGCGGATGGCGTCGCGCGACAGGCCGTCCTGCTTGAGGCCGAAGGCGATGTTCTGCTCCACGGTCATGTGCGGGAACAGGGCGTAGGACTGGAACATCATGTTGATCGGCCGCTCGTACGGCGGCAGGTCGTTCATGACCTCCCCGTCCAGCACGATGCGGCCGCGGGTCGGCCGCTCGAACCCGGCCAGGCAGCGCAGCAGGGTGGACTTGCCGCTGCCCGAGCCGCCCAGCAGGGCGAAGATCTCGCCCTTGCGGATCTCCAGGCTGACGTCGTCCACGGCGACGAAGCCGTCGAATTCCTTGCGCACGTTCTCGATGCGCAGGTACCCGGCCGGGTCGCCACCGGGGGCGGGAGTCGGGTTAGCGCGTTCGGGGCTTGACGCCATGTTTACTCCATTGGCAGGCATGGGGGCGGGCCGCCGCGGCGGCCCGCACCTGCGGTTGCGTGCAGCCTAGCGGCCGCTCTTCAGTTCGGTCCAGATCCGGGTGTACAGGCGGTCCACTTCCGGCGGCACCACCGCCAGCATGAACAGCTTCCCGGCCACTTCCGGCGGCGGGTAGATGGTCGGGTCGTTGCGGATTTCCTCGTCCACCTGCTCCAGCGAGGCCGGCACCGGGTTGGGAAAGCTGACGTAGTTGGTGTTGCTGGCGGCCACGTCCGGGCGCAGCAGGTAGTCGATGAAGGCGTAGGCCTGGTCGATGTTCTTCGCGTCCCTGGGGATGGCCAGCATGTCGAAGAACAGCGGCGCGCCCTCCTTCGGGATCGCGTAGGCCACCTTGACCCCGTTGCCGGCCTCCTCGGCGCGGTCGCGGGCCTGCAGCACGTCGCCGGACCAGCCCATCACCAGGCAGGCGCTGCCGTTGGCCAGGGCGTCGATGTACTGGCTGGAGTGGAAGGTGCGGATGTAGGGCCGGATCTTCGCCAGCAGCGCCGCGCCCTTGCGGATCACCTGCGGGTCGTGGCTGTTCGGGTCCTCGCCCAGGTAGGCCAGCGCCGCCGGGATCGCCTCGCTCGGCGTGTCCAGCAGCATCACCCCGCAGTGCGCCAGCTTCGAGACCTTGTCCGGGTCGAACAGCAGGCTCCAGCTGTCGGCCACCTCGGCGCTGCCGAAGGCCTCCACCACCTTGTCGACGTTGTAGCCGATGCCGGTGGTGCCCCACAGGTAGGGCACGGCGTACTGGTTGCCGGGGTCCTGGATCGCGATGCGCTCCATCAGCGCCGGGTCCAGCCCGGATTAGTTCTCCAGCCGCGACTTGTCCAGCGGCTGGAACACCCCGGCCTGGATCTGCCGGCCGAGGAACTGCAGCGAGGGCACGACCACGTCGAAGCCCGAGCCGCCGGCCAGCAGCTTGGCCTCCAGCAGCTCGTTGCTGTCGAACATCCCGTAGGTGACCTTGATCCCGGTCTCGCGCTCGAAGCCGGGGATGGTGTCCTCGGCGATGTAGTCGGACCAGTTGTAGACGTGCACCACCCCGGCCGCGGCGGGCCTGGCCCCGTCCCCGCCGGCTTCCCCCCCGGCCCCGCCGCATCCGGCCAGCCCGAGCACCACTACCAGACAGCCCAGCAATCCAGACTTGCACGTACCCATCGCATCCCCTTTGCCCCGCAGGGCCTGTGGTGATCCCCGACTCCATGGCGGCGGACGGCGGCCGGATTGCTCCGGCTGCCGCCCGGCCAGGGCCGCGGCCTCCGACGGATGCGCGGGCCGGGCGCCACCCCGCGGGCGGCGCCGGCCGCAGGGCTTACTTGCCCTGCTTGATCTCCGTCCAGAGCCGCGTGTACAGCCTGTCCGTCTCCGGCGAGTTGATCGCGTAGGTGAACATCTTCGCGGCCACCTCCTCCGGCGGGTAGATCGTGGGATCGTTGCGGATCTCCTCGTCCACCAGCGGGGTCGCGGCGCTCACCGGGTTGGCGTAATGGATGTAATTGGTGTTGTTGGCGGCCACCTGCGGGTCGAGCAGGTAGTTGATGAACGCGTGCGCGTTCTGCGGGTGCTTCGCATCGGCCGGGATGGCCAGCATGTCGAACCACTGCGGGGCGCCTTCCTTCGGGATCGAGTAGGCGACGTTGACGCCGTTCTCGGCCTCCTCGGCGCGGTCGCGGGCCTGGATGATGTCGCCCGACCAGCCCACCGCCAGGCAGATGCTGCCGTTGGCCAGGGCGCTGACGTACTGGCTGGAATGGAAGTTCTGCACGTACGGGCGGATCGACTTGATCAGGCCGGCCGCCTTCTGCAGCTTCTCCGGGTCGCCGCTGTGCGGGTCCTCGCCCAGGTAGTGCAGCGCGATCGGGAGCATGTCCGCCGGGGTATCCAGCAGGGTCACGCCGCAGTCCTTCAGCTTGCTGATGTTCTCCGGCTTGAACACGATGTCCCAGCTGTTGGCGACCTCGGTGGAACCGAAGATCTCGGTGATCTTGTCCACGTTGTAGCCGATGCCGGTGGTGCCCATCATGTAGGGCACGCCGTACTCGTTGCCCGGATCCTGGCCGGCGATGCGCTCCAGGATCTTCGGGTCGATGTTGGCCAGGTTCGGGATCTTGCCCTTGTCGAGCTTCATGAACACGCCGGCCTGGATCTGGCGGCCGAAGAAGTTCAGGGTCGGGACCACCACGTCGTAGCCGCTGGAACCGGCCAGCAGCTTGGTCTCCAGCACCTCGTCGCTGTCGTAGACGTCGTAGGTGACGCGGATGCCGGTCTGCTCCTGGAAGCCGGGGATGGTCTCCTCGGCGATGTAGTCGGAGTAGTTGTAGACGTTGAGGACCTTCTCCTCGCCGCCATCGCCCGGCCCCTGCGCGGCATCGTCCTTGCCGCCACAGGCGGCAAGCAGGGTGGCGGCAATGCCCAGGGAGAGCAGGCGGAGCTTCATCGCAGGTTCCTCGGAGGAAGGGGAGTTCAGGTGGTTCAGGTTAGCGCTGGCGGGGGGCTTTGCCCATCCCTTTTCAGCGGCCGATCGCCTCGGCGGTCTCGTCCAGGGCCTTCCAGGCCTTGTCGAACAGCTCGTCGACCTGCCCGCGGTCCAGGACCAGGGGCGGCGACAGCAGCATGGAGTCGTAGGTGGCGCGCAGGATCAGGCCGTGGCGCAGGGCGATGTCCCGGCACAGGCCGCCGACCTTGCCGCGCTCCGGGAAGAACGCCCGCCGGCGCTTGTCCGGGACCAGCTCCAGGGCGCCCATGAAGCCCACGATCCGGGCCTCGCCCACCAGCCGGTGCTGGCCCAGCTCGGCCCAGCGCTGGGCCAGGTAGGGGGCGACCTCCTCGCGGGCGCGCTCGACGATTTGCTCGTCGCGCATGATCCGCAGGTTCTCCAGGGCCACCGCGGCGCACACCGGGTGGCCGGAATAGGTCGCGCCATGGGCCAGCTCGCCGCCGGCCTCCTTGAGCACCCCCGCCACCCGGTCGTTGAACAGGGCCGCGCCCAGCGGGATGTAGCCGGAGGTGATGCCCTTGGCGATGGTCATCACGTCCGGCTGGAAGCCGAAATGCTGGCAGCCGAACCACTGCCCGGTGCGGCCGAAGCCGCAGATCACCTCGTCGGCCACCAGCAGCACGTCGTACTGGCGGCAGATCCGCTCGACCTCCTTCCAGTAGCTCATCGGCGGGATGTAGACGCCGATGGCGCCCATGACCGGCTCGCCGATGAAGGCGGCCACCCGCTCCGGCCCCAGCTCCAGGATCTTCTGTTCCAGGCGGCGGGCGGCGGCGATGCCGTACTCCTCCTCCGACAGGTCGCCGCCATCGGCGAACCAGAACGGCGGGTCGATGTGGTGGATGTCCGGGATCGGCAGCCCGCCCTGCTCGTGCATGCCCTTCATCCCGCCCAGGCTGGCGCCGGCCACGGTGGTGCCGTGGTAGCCGTTGTGGCGGCCGATGAAGATGTTCTTCTGCGGCTGGTCCTGCACCGCCCAGAAGTGGCGCACCAGGCGCAGGATGGTGTCGTTGGCCTCCGAGCCGGAGTTGACGAAGAAGGCGTGGTTGACGTCCCCGGGGGCCAGCTCGGCCAGCTGCGCGGCCAGGCGGATGGTCGGCTCGGTGGTGCACTGGAAGAAGCTGTTGTAGTAGGCCAGCTGCTCCATCTGCCGGGCCGCGGCCTGGCCCAGCTCCTTGCGGCCGTAGCCGATGTTCACGCACCACAGGCCGGCGAAGGCGTCCAGCAGCCTGTTGCCCTCCGCGTCCCAGACGTAGCAGCCCTCGCCGCGCACCAGCACCCGGGTTCCGCGCTTGGCCAGGGCAGCGTTGTCGTTGAACGGGTGCAGGTGGTGGGCGGCGTCCAGGCGCTGCAGTTCGGGCAGGTCGATCGGGGCCATGCGGCGGGGTTCCTCGGGTTGTCGGGCCACGCGCCAGCCGGCGGCGCGCGGCGGGTCAGACGTTCAGCAGCAGGAACTCGCGTTCCCAGGAGCTGATCACGCGGAAGAAGGTCTCGTATTCCTTGCGCTTGACCGAGACGTAGGCGCGCACGAAGCGCGGCCCCAGCAGGGTCGCCAGCGGGGTACAGGTCTCCAGCTCGTCCAGCGCCTCGCCCAGCGAGCGCGGCAGGTCGTAGCCCAGCTCCTTGGCGCTGACCTCGGTCGGCCCGGTCGGGGTGAGCTTTTCGCGGATGCCCAGCAGGCCGCAGGCCAGGGTCGCGGCCATGGCCAGGTACGGATTGGCGTCGGAGCCGGCGAAGCGGCTCTCCACCCGCTGGTTTTCCGGGGTGTCCATCGGCACGCGCAGGCCGCAGGTGCGGTTGTCGTAGCCCCAGCGCACGTTGCTGGGCGAGACCTCGCCGAACATCAGCCGGCGGTAGGAGTTCACGTTCGGGGCGAAGAACGCCATCGCCATCGGCACGTACTTCTGCAGGCCGGCCAGGTAGTGGCCGAACACCTCGCTGAACTCGCCGGGTTTCTTCCCGGTGAACACGTTGCGGCCCCTGCGGTCCACCAGGCTCTGGTGGATGTGCATGGCGCTGCCCGGCTCGGTCTCCATCGGCTTGGCCAGGAAGGTGGCGTACACGCCGTGGCGCATCGCCGCCTCGCGCATGGTGCGCTTGAACAGGAACACCTGGTCGGCCAGCGACAGCGCGCCGGCGTGGGTGAAGTTGACCTCCAGCTGCGCCGCGCCGGACTCGTGGATCAGGGTGTCCACGTCCAGCTCCATCGCGTCGCAGTAGTCGTACATCAGGTCCAGGATCGGGTCGAACTCGTTGACCGCGTCGATCGAGTACGACTGCCGCGCCGTCTCCGGGCGGCCGGAACGGCCGGCCGGCGGCAGCAGCGGGAAGTCCGGGTCGGTGTTCTTCTGCACCAGGAAGAACTCCAGCTCCGGCGCGACCACCGGCTGCAGCCCTTCCTTCTCGTACTCGGCCAGCACCCGGCGCAACACGTTGCGCGGGGCCAGCTCGTGCGGATGGCCGTCCTTGGTGTAGCATTCGTGGATGATCTGGGCGGTCGGGTCGGTGGCCCAGGGCACCATCCGCACCGTGTCCGGATCCGGCCGCAGCAGCATGTCCGAATCCGAGGGCGAGGTCAGTTCGTAGTAGTCGTCCGGGTAGTCGCCGGTGACGGTGGTGGCGAAGATGCCTTCCGGCAGGCGGGTGCCGTAGTCGTGGCTGAACTTGTCGGCCGGGATGATCTTGCCGCGCGCGTTGCCGGTGATGTCCGGCACCAGGCACTCCACCTCGGTGATGTGCCGCTCCTTGAGCCAGCGCCGCAGCGAGTTCTCCTGCTGCTGCTCGGCGGTGGCCTCGGGTTTTCGGGTGCGTCTGCGTGTACTCATGCGGTTGTCCGGATGCGTTCGGGAGCCGGCGGGGCGGCGCGGCGTCCGGCCCAGGCCCGGCAGGCATCGCCGAACGCGCGGAAGATCGCCAGGTAGAAGGGATTGGACGCGACCTGCCACTCGGGATGCCACTGCACGCCCAGCAGGAAGCCGGGACCGGTGCCGCGGAAGGCCTCGACCAGGCCGTCCGGGGCGGTGGCTTCCACCACCAGGCCGTCGGCGAGCCGGGCGATGCCCTGCCCATGCAGCGAGTTCACCCGCACCCGCCCGGCGCCGGCCAGCGAGGCCAGCAGCCCGCCGGGCGCCAGGTCGATGTCGTGCGAGGGGCCGTACTGGATTTCCAGCAGATCCTCGAGGTTCTCGCGGTGGTCCATCATGCCGGGCACCTCGTGCACCTTCTGGTGCAGCCGCCCGCCCAGGGCCACGTTGACCTCCTGCAGGCCGCGGCAGATCGCCAGCACCGGCAGGCCCATGGCGATCGCGCGCGGGGCCAGGGCCAGGGTGTTGGCGTCGCGGGCCGGATCGTGGAGGTTGCCCTCCCAGCTGGACTCGTCGCTGTAGTGGTGCGGCTCGATGTTGCTGACCGCGCCGGTGAGCAGCAGGCCATCCAGCCGCGACAGCCAGGCATCCGGATCCAGCGGCGGATCCAGCGAGGGCATCAGGACCGGGGTCGCGCCGGCGCCTTCGACCACCGCGCGCACGTACTTCTCGCCGGCGGCGAGGAACGGGTGCGCTCCGATCAGTTTGCGGTCGGTGGGCAGTCCGACCAGCGGCGTCAGGGCCATGCGAGCAGCGTCCGATGGCGTTCCGGCAACTTACCCCGGGCGTTTTATTTTTACAACACGGCCCGGCCCGCATCCCGCACCACGGCGGTGCATGGACCCGGTGCGGCGTTGAGTATTCTTGACGACCGGACCGCTGTTACCCTCGTCCCGTCCCGCCGAGGTCCCGTCATGACCCCTCCGTCCGCCCCTGCCCTCCCCGCCGCCGACCTGGCCACCCTGCAGGCCATGGAGGGCGCGGCCGACGCCCATGTCGACCTGCTGCTGCCGGACGCCAACGGCGTGCTGCGCGGCAAGCGGGTCCCGGCCTCGGCGCTTGGCAAGGTGTACGCCAATGGCGTGTGCCTGCCGATGTCGCTGGTGGCCGCCGACATCCGCGGCAACACCGTGGAGGAAACCGGGCTGGGCTACGACATCGGCGACGAGGACCGGATCTGCCGCCCGATCCCCGGCAGCCTGCGCCCGGTGCCGTGGTCGCCACGGCCGGCGCTGCAGCTGCTGCTGCAGATGGAGGACGGCAACGGCGGCTGGTTCGAGGCGCATCCGCGGCGGGTCCTGCAGCGGGTGCTGGAGCGCTTTGCCGCGGCCGGACTGACCCCGGTGCTGGCGGTGGAACTGGAGTTCTACCTGTTCGACCGCCTGCCCGATGCCGACGGCCGCCCGCAGCCCACGTCCAACCCCGCCAGCGGGCGCCGCAACGACAGCACCCAGGTCTACTCGATCGACGACCTGGACGAGAACGCCGACTTCATCCACGCCGTGGCCAGCGCCTGCCGCGCCCAGGGCATCCCCGCCGACACCGCGGTGGCCGAGTACGC
The DNA here is from genome assembly GCF_000283075.1 of Pseudoxanthomonas sp. GW2. Lineage (NCBI taxonomy): Bacteria > Pseudomonadati > Pseudomonadota > Gammaproteobacteria > Lysobacterales > Lysobacteraceae > Pseudoxanthomonas > Pseudoxanthomonas sp. GW2. Next base: position 524 of record NZ_ALIP01000145.1, on the reverse strand, counting down.
GCCGGGCCAGTTCGAGATCAACCTCGGCCACCGCGCCGACGCCCTGGCCGCCTGCGACGACGCGGTGCTGCTCAAGCGCGTGATCAAGGCCATCGCCCAGCAGCACGGCGCGCTGGCCAGCTTCATGGCCAAGCCGCTGGCCGGGCAGGCCGGCAGCGGCATGCACCTGCACGTGAGCCTGCTGGACCGCGAGGGCCGCAACGTGTTCGCCTGCACCCCGGATGCGCCGGCCGATGCGCTGCGCCACGCCGTGGCCGGACTGCAGGCCAGCGCGCGCGACAACCTGCTGCTGTTCGCGCCGCACGCCAACAGCTACCGCCGCTTCGTCGCCAACGCCTTCGTCCCGCTCAACGACAGCTGGGGCTTCAACAACCGCACCGTGGCCCTGCGCATCCCGCACAGCGACCCGGCCAACACCCGCATCGAGCACCGCATCGCCGGCGCCGACGCCAATCCCTACCTGGTCGCCGCGGCGGTGCTGGCCGGGATCCTGCACGGGCTGGAAACCCGCCAGGATCCGGGCC
>NZ_ALIP01000144.1:0-10640 GCF_000283075.1 Pseudoxanthomonas sp. GW2 | reverse complement strand
CTCCCCCCCCCCCCAGGTTGGGTGCTGTCCGCACGCAGCGCGCACGGGGGATGGAGGCATGGCAGCGGCGGGGCCCAAGGTTCCGCAAGGAACCTTGGGCAAGCGGCCGCAGGCCGCACCCGCCGTGAACATCGGCGCCGCTACGCGGCGACGATGTTCACGATCTTGCCCGGCACCACGATCACCTTGCGGATGGCCAGGCCTTCCAGGTACTTGGCCGCGTTCGGCTCGGCCTTGGCCAGGGCCTCGATCTGGTCGCGCGGGGCGTCGGCGGCGACCTCGATGGTGCCGCGCAGCTTGCCGTTGACCTGCACTGCCAGGGTCACCGCGTCGCGCACCAGCGCCGCCGGGTCGGCCTTCGGGAACGGCACGTCCTCCAGCAGCGTCTCCGGGTGGCCCAGCACCTGCCACAGCGCGTGGCTGGCGTGCGGGGTGATCGGGTTGAGCAGCAGCACCGCCGCCTCCAGCGCCTCCTGGCGCACGGCGCGGCCCTGCGGGCTGGCGTCGTCGAACTTCGAGACCGCGTTGAGCAGCTCCATCACCGCGGCGATGGCGGTGTTGAAGGCGTGGCGCACCTCGTAGTCGTGGCCCACCTTCTCGATGGTCTCGTGGGTCTTGCGCCGCAGCGCCTTCTGCCCGGCATCCAGCGCGGACACGTCCAGCGCCGGCGCGGGGCCGTCGGCGGCGTGCTTCTGCACCTGCGACCACAGCCGGCGCAGGAAGCGCGCCATGCCGTCCACGCCGGCCTCGTTCCACTCCAGCGACTGCTCCGGCGGCGCGGCGAACATCGAGAACAGGCGCACGGTGTCGGCGCCGTACTTGTCGACCATAGCCTGCGGGTCCACGCCGTTGTTCTTGGACTTGGACATCTTCTCGGTGCCGCCGACCAGCACCGGCTGGCCGTCGGCGCGCAGCACCGCGCCGGTGACGCGCCCGCGCTCGTCGCGCTGCACGTCGACGTCGGCCGGGTTGATCCAGTCCTTCGAACCGTCCGGGTTCTGCCGGTAGTAGGTGTCGGCGATGACCATGCCCTGGGTCAGCAGGTTGGTCGCCGGCTCGTCGCTGTCCACCAGGCGCGCATCGCGCAGCAGCTTGTGGAAGAAACGGAAGTACATCAGGTGCAGGATCGCGTGCTCGATGCCGCCGATGTACTGGTCGACCGGCAGCCAGTAGTTGCCGCGCTTGTCGACCATCTCCCGCGCCTTGGGCGAGGTGTAGCGTGCGTAGTACCAGCTCGACTCCATGAAGGTGTCGAAGGTGTCGGTCTCGCGCTCGGCGTCGGCGCCGCACTCCGGGCACTTGCACTTGCGCCATTCGGGATCGGCCTTGATCGGCGAGCCGACGCCGGTGAACTCCACGTCCTCCGGCAGCAGCACCGGCAGCTGGTCCTCCGGCACCGGCACCGCGCCGCATTTGTCGCAGTAGATCACCGGGATCGGGCAGCCCCAGTAGCGCTGGCGGCTCACGCCCCAGTCGCGCAGGCGGTAGTTGACCCGGCGCTGGCCGCGGCCCTGGCGCTCGAAGCGCTCGGCCAGGGCCTCGAACGCGCCGCGGTAGTCCAGGCCGTCGAACTCGCCGGAATTGACCAGCTCCAGGTCCTCCCGGGTCTTGTCGCCGTACCAGTCGCGCCAGGCCTGCGCATCCCAGGTCGCCTCGTCCTCGTTGCGCGGCGACTTGAGGCGGATCACCTGCACCTTGGGCAGGCCGTACTTGCTGGCGAACTCGAAGTCGCGCTGGTCGTGGCCGGGCACGGCCATCACCGCGCCGGTGCCGTAGCCCATCAGCACGAAGTTGGCGACCCAGATCGGCACCTGCTCGCCGGTGACCGGGTGCACCGCCTTCAGGCCGGTGTCCATGCCGCGCTTTTCCTGGGTCTCGATGTCGACCTCGGAGACGCTGCCGCGCTTGAGCTCATCCAGGAACGCCGCCAGCGCCGGATTGGCGGCGGCGGCCTTGACCGCCAGCGGATGCTCGCCGGCGATGGAAACGAAGGTCACGCCCATCAGCGTGTCCGGGCGGGTGGTGAACACCCGGATCGGCTCCAGCGCCGCGCCGGCCGCGTCGACCACCTCGAACTGGATCTCCAGGCCCTCGGAGCGGCCGATCCAGTTGCGCTGCATGGTCTTGACCGCCTCCGGCCAGCCCGGCAGCTCGTCCAGGCCGTCCAGCAGCTCCTGGGCGTAGTCGGTGATGCGCAGGAACCACTGCGGGATCTCGCGCTTCTCCACCAGCGCGCCGGAGCGCCAGCCGCGGCCGTCGATCACCTGCTCGTTGGCCAGCACGGTCTGGTCCACCGGGTCCCAGTTGACCACCGCGTTCTTGCGGTAGGCCAGGCCCTTGCGCATCAGGCGCACGAACATGCGCTGCTCGTGCACGTAGTACTCGGGCGTGCAGGTGGCGAACTCGCGCGACCAGTCGATGGCGTAACCCAGCGACTTCAGCTGGGCGCGCATGTGCTCGATGTTCCTGTAGGTCCATTTGGCCGGGGCGACCTTGTTCTTGATCGCCGCGTTTTCCGCCGGCAGGCCGAACGCGTCCCAGCCCATCGGCTGCAGCACGTTGTGGCCGGTCATGCGCTTGTAGCGGCTGATCACGTCGCCGATGGTGTAGTTGCGCACGTGGCCCATGTGCAGCGCACCGGACGGGTACGGCAGCATCGACAGGCAGTAGTACTTGGGCTTGTCGGAGGACTCGTCCACCTCAAAGGCGCGCGTCGCTTCCCAGAACGCCTGGGCGGCGGATTCGACCGGCTTGGGATCGTAGGCGGAGACGTTTTCGGGGACGGCGGACATTTGCAGTTCGCGGCGGCTGCGGCAAAGTCCGCAAGGGTACCGCAGTGCAGCATCCGGCTCCACCCGGAACGCCTGCCGCCCCGGGCGCCGAAACCCCTTCCCGGCAGCGCCGGCTACCATCGTCCAGCCACCACCAAGGCCCGGACATGCCGACCCGGTTCCCGCCCTCCCCCCCCCGCCGCACAGCTCCCGTATTCAGGGTTTCCGGCGCGGGCGCGCGCCCCCCGCTCCCGCGTGCCGGAGAGCGGGCGTGAGCGGGCACTGGCTGGGCTTCGTGGCCGCGACCCTGACCACGGTGGCCTTCGTGCCGCAGGCGCTGAAGACCCTGCGCAGCCGCGACACCCGCGGCATTTCCCTGGGCATGTACGTGGTGTTCACCGTGGGCCTGTGCTTCTGGCTGGCCTACGGGATCGTGCTCGGCTCGTGGCCGATGATCCTGTCGAACGTGGTCACCCTGGTGCTGGCGCTGCTGATCCTGGCGCTGAAGCTGCGGCACGGCTGAGCCGCGGCCTGGGCTCAGCCGTCCGTGCCCAGCCGCGGCTGGGCCGCCGCGGCCACGCCCCAGCCCAACCAGCCGAGGATGGCCAGGCGCTGGGCCAGGGCCGGACCGATCCAGTCGCCCAGCAGGAAGGCGCCGGCCAGTACCAGCACCGCCGCGCCCAGGGAGACCGGGGCCAGGCGGCCGGCACCGCGGACCCCGCGCAGCCCCAGGGCAAGCGCGCCGCCACCCAGTACGAAGCCCAGTACCCAGGCCAGCCAGGCGAGCGCGTGCCAGCGGCTGGCACCCGCATCCAGCGCCTCCAGGTCCAGCCGCAACAGTCCCTGGGCGGCGAACGCCAGCGCACCGACCAGCAGCAGCTGCAGGCCGATCCCGGCCAGCAGCCTCGATCCGGGCGGCAGGCCGGCGCGCAGGCGCAGCACCTGCCAGGCCTGGGCCAGGCCCGGTGCCACGTAGGCGGCCAGCCCGAACGCCAGGCCGGCGCCGCCGAGCTGGCGCGCGCCCAGCAGGCCAAGCGGGTGGAGCAGGTGCGAATAACCGTCCAGGCGCGCCGCGGCGAGCACTGCCGCCACCACGCAGGCCAGGGCCGCTGCGACCGCGGCCGCGATGCGCATCCGCGCCGAAGGCGCGCTCATGCGGCGTCCCCGGCGCGTGCGGGAAACGCGGACGGCAACGGGAGGAAACGTGACATGGGGCTTGCGCGGGGCCGTGGCGGGCCGGCCATGCTCCGCCGCCAGGCCGCTAGACTGCAACCCCGGCGTGCGCCGCGCCCTTGCAAGCCACGGCCGCGGCCCCATCTGTCCATTTTCCCGATCCGGATGCCCGCAATGTCCAATCTCCCCCACGTCGTCGACGTCACCACCGACAACTTCGAGACCGAGGTGCTGCAGAAATCGCTGCAGGTGCCGGTGCTGGTCGATTTCTGGGCGACCTGGTGCGGGCCGTGCAAGTCGCTGGGCCCAATCCTGGAAAAGCTGGCCGGCGAGTACGGCGGCGCCTTCGTGCTGGCCAAGGTCGACGTGGACCAGCAGCAGCAGATCGCCGCCGCGTTCCAGATCCGCTCGGTGCCGACCGTGTTCCTGCTGGTCGGCGGGCAGCCGGTGGACGCGTTCCAGGGGGCGCTGCCGGAAGGCCAGCTGCGCCAGTTCCTGCAGCAGCACGGGATCGAGCCGCAGGCCGCCGAGGAAGCCGTGGAGACCGAAGCCGCGCCGCTGGATCCTCACGAGGAAGTGCTGCGCCTGCGCCAGGCCGTGCAAGCCGAGCCGGACAAGGAGGAGATGAAGCTGGACCTGGCCCTGGCCCTGCTGCGCACCGGCGCCGTGGGCGAGGCCGAGCAGCTGCTGGACGCGCTGCCGGCCAACCTCGCCACCGACGACCGCGCGGTGCGCGCGCGTGCCCGCCTGGGTTTCGCCGCCCTGCTCAAGGACGCACCGCCGCAGCCGTCGCTGGAACAGGCCCTCGCCGCGAATCCGGACGACCACGCCGCCCGCCACCTGCTGGCCGTGCACCAGCTGGTCGGCGGCGATACCGCCGCCGGCCTGGAGAACCTGCTGGAGCTGCTGCGCCGCGACCGCACCTACGAGGACGGGCTGGCGAAGAAGGCCCTGATCGACGCCTTCCGCGTGGTCGAGGACGAGGACCTGGTCGGCCAGTACCGCCGGAAGATGGCGTCGCTGCTGTTCTGACCTGCCCTCCGGCGCGGCAGGCCTTGCCGCCGCGCCGGCCTGGCGTCACATCCCGCGGAAGCGGTGCAGGAAGGCGCCGCTGACCGGAAGGGTCTCCGGGTGGTCCTTGAGCCGCAGGCTGTGCCGTCCCAGTTCGTTGCGCACCAGCCGGTCGATCGCCGAGACCCGCACCACCGCGCCGCGGTGTACCTGCCAGAAGGTGTCCGGATCCAGCCCCATCAGCAGTTCCTTCAGCGGCGTGCGGATCACCGCGTCGCCGTCGGCCGTGGCCACCCGCACGTACTTGTCCTGGGCCTGGAAGAACAGCACCTCGTCGATGCCTATCATGCGCACGCTCTCGCCCACGCTGGCGGTGATCCAGCGGATCAGTTGCCCGCCGCGCGGGCGCAGTCGCGCCTCCAGTCCGTCCAGCAGCGCCTGCAGGTCGGGGCCGCCGCCCGCGGCGCGCTCCTGCAGCCGCTGCCGCAGCCGCGCCACCGCCTGTTCCAGGCGTTGCGGCTGCAGCGGCTTGAGCAGGTAGTGGGCGGCGCCGGCCTCGAACGCGCGCACCGCGTAATCGTCGTAGGCGGTGGTGAACACCACCAGGCCGCCATGCGCGGCCACGGCGCGGGCCACGTCCATGCCGCTGGCGCCGGGCATGCGGATGTCCAGGAACGCGACCTGCGGCCGGTGCGCGGCCACCGCGTCCAGCGCCGCCTCGCCGTCCTCGCACACCGCCGCCAGCTCCAGTTCCGGCCAGGCCAGGCGCAACTGTTCGACCAGCGCGCGCCGCTGCGGCGCCTCGTCCTCGGCCACCAGGCCAACCACCTTTCCCGTGCTCACGTCCCTGCCTCCTCCAGTGCCGAACGCTCCAGCGCGATCATGGCGACCACGCCGCCGCCCTCGCGCGGCTGCAACCGCAGCGATGCCCGGCGGCCGAAACGGTGTGCCAGTTGTTCGCGCACATTGGCCAGGCCCATGCCGCTGCCAAGGCCGGGCTTGAGGCCGGCGCCGTCGTCGAGGACGCGGACCACCAGGTCCCCGCCCTCGGCCGAAGCGTCGATCTCCACCCGTCCCGGCCCTGGCCTGGGCTCGATGCCGTGCTTGACCGCGTTCTCCACCAGGGTGATCAGCAGCGCCGGCGGGAACGGCAGGCCGCGCAGCGCCTCCTCCACGCGCACCGTCCATGAAAGGCGGCCGCCCGTGCGCACCTGCATCACCGCCAGGTAGCTGGTGCAGATGTCCAGCTGCTGGCCGAGGGTCGAAAGCAGCCGGTGGTCGTCGCGCAGGCGCGGGATGGCCGTGCGCAGGAACGCGACCAGCGCGTCCAGGGCGGCCTCGGCCTGGGCCGGATCCTGGCGGACCAGCGCGCGCACCGATGCCAGGGTGTTGAACAGGAAGTGCGGCTCGACCTGGGCCTGCAGCACGCCCAGGCGCAGGTCGGCCTCGCGCACGCTCGCGGCCATCGCCTCCAGCTCGCGCGCGTGGCGGTGCTCTTCCCAGCGCCGGCGCTCGCTGAAATACGCCGGCAGCGCCAGGCCACCACCCAACAGGGCATGCAGGATGGCCAGCCCGATCAGCTCGAGGAAGCTGCGGGCCGCGTTGAGCACCGGCCCCAGGTCCGGCGGTGGGGTCCGCTGCAGGCCATGCGCGTGGACCAGTTCCCTGATGTGGGCCGAAACCACGATGTCCATTGCGACGCCAAGCGCGATGCCAAGGAGGACCGCCGCCACCACCGCCCGGCGTTCGCGCCGCGCCGGCCAGCCACGATGGCGCACCCAGGTGGCCATTACCGGTGCCAGCATGGTGAACAGGCAGAAGAAGGCGAACTGGACCGCGGCGTAATACAGCCCGAACCAGCCATCGCGCGTGCTCAGCCCGGTCACGGTCCCGGTCAGCGTGGCAAGCAGCGCACTCATCCCGCAGAACAGCCAGGCGCGCCCGAGCAGCCAGGGCCGGCTGAACACCGGGTACTGGCGGTAGTGGCCCCAGGCCGCGTGGCTGCCCACCAGCACCTCCGGCGGCAGGACCTGCTGCAGCGGATAGTCCGCGTCGGTTTTCATCCCGTGGCTTTCCTCGACGGTCGCCGGCATTGCACAGCAGCGCCGCCGGCATGGCCCGCGGCGGCGCCAGGCGCCGGGCCACGTCCATCCGCGTGCGGCCGCCGGCGGGACAGCATGCGCGGCGTGGCGCCAGCGCATGCCCCGTTCCGCCAGGTGCGCACGGGACATGGCCGGGCCGATGCGGCAAGGGTGTCCATGCAGGCATTCCCTGCTGTCCTGGGTGCCGCCATGATCGGCGTCCAGGCCGGGCCCGTGCACGCCTGCGACGGACGCGGCCGCAGGCGCGACGAATGCCCGCCTGCGCGGCGCGGGCGCTCAGCCGGCCAGCAGGCCCGCCAGCGCCTTGCGGTAGCGCGCGGCGATCGCATCCGCGTCCACGTGGCGGCCGGCGCGCACGCGCACCTGCCCGGCCACCCGGGTCTCGGCCACCAGCGGGCGGTTGCCGGCGAACAGCCAGCGGTCGGCCAGGTCGTCCGGCGTGGCCCCGGCCAGCTGCGCGGCGCCGGCATCGAGCAGGACGAGGTCGCCGGAGGTATCCGCGAAGCCGGTGGCATCGGCCGCGCTGGCGGCCACCCCGGCCAGCAGGCTGGCGCCGACGCGCGGGTGGTCCACGCTGGCGACGATGTTGCGGCGCCGCGCGCAGAGCCGCTGGCCGTATTCCAGCCAGCGCAGCTCCTCCACCGGCGACACCGACACGTGCGAATCCGAGCCGATGCCCCAGCGGCCGCCGGCATCCAGGTATTCGCGCAGCGGGAACAGCCCGTCGCCGAGGTTGGCCTCGGTGGTCGGGCAGATCGCCACGGTGGCGCCGCTGGCGGCGATGCCCTGCACCTCCCCGGCGTCCAGGTGGGTGGCGTGGACCAGGGTCCAGCGCCGGTCCACCGGGAAGCGGCGCAGCAGCCATTCCACCGGACGCTCGCCGCGCACCGCCAGGCTGGCCTCGACTTCGGGCACCTGCTCGGCGATGTGCAGGTGGATGCGCGTGTCCGCCGGCAGCGCCGCCAGCACCGCGCGCATGGCGTCCTCCGGCACCGCGCGCAGGCTGTGGAAGGCGCAGCCGACGCGCAGCATGTCGTCCTGCAGCGGGCGCAGCGCCTCCAGCAGGCGCAGGAAGCCGTCCACGTCGTGGGCGAAGCGCCGTTGCCGCGGCGACAGTGGCTCGCCGGCGAAGCCGCCGCTCATGTACAGCACCGGCAGCAGGGTCAGGCGGATGCCGGCATCGCGCGCAGCGGCGACGAGCGCGCGCGACATCGCCGCCGGATCGGCGTAGGGCGTGCCGTCGGGCTGGTGGTGCACGTAGTGGAACTCGCACACCGTGGTGTAGCCGGCCTCCAGCATCTCCGCGTACAGCTGCGCGGCCACGGCGTAGGTGCTGTCCGGATCCATGCGCGCGGCGAAGCGGTACATCAGCTCGCGCCAGGTCCAGAAGCTGTCCTGCGGATGGGTGCGGTGCTCGGCCAGCCCGGCCATCGCCCGCTGGAAGGCGTGCGAATGCAGGTTGGCGATGCCGGCCAGGGCGAAGGAGTGGTGATCGGGCATGGACGCATTGTGCCCGGCGGACCGCGGGCCGGCATGTGCGTGCGAGAATCCCGGCCATGACCGACGCGATCCCGATGGCCCGCGAGGGCTTCCGATGACCCGCCCGCCGCTGTGGGACGGCCTGCTGCTGGATGCGCGCCTGGCCACCCTCGACGGCCCCGGCTACGGCCTGGTGGAGGACGGCGCGCTGGCGTGGAAGGACCGCCGCATCGCCTGGGTCGGCCCACGCGGGGCATTGCCGGCCGGCGATGGCCCACTGGCCGCGCAGGTGCTGCAGGCCGGCGGCCGCCTGGTGACGCCGGGCCTGGTCGACTGCCACACCCACCTGGTGTTCGGTGGCAACCGCGCCGGCGAGTTCGAGCAGCGCCTGGCCGGCGCCAGATACGAGGAGATCGCCCGCGCCGGCGGCGGCATCGTCTCCACCGTGCGCGCCACCCGTGCCGCCGATCCGGCCAGCCTGCTGGCGCAGTCGCTGCCGCGCGCCCGCGCGCTGGTGGCCGACGGCGCCACCACCGTGGAGATCAAGTCCGGCTATGGCCTGGACTTCGACAGCGAACGGCGCATGTTGCAGGTCGCGCGCCAGGTCGGCGCCAGCCTGGGCATCGAGGTGCGCACCACCTTCCTCGGCGCGCACGCGCTGCCGCCGGAGTACTCCGGCCGCGCCGACGACTACATCGCCGCGGTCTGCGAATGGTTGCCGCGGCTGCACGCCGAAGGCCTGGTCGACGCGGTGGATGCGTTCTGCGAGCGCATCGGCTTCGATGCGGCGCAGACCCGCCGGGTGTTCGAGGCCGCGCGCGCGCTCGGCCTGCCGGTGAAGCTGCACGCCGACCAGCTCAGCGACGGCGCCGGCGCGGCCCTGGTGGCGGAATTCGGCGGGCTCTCGGCCGACCATGTCGAGCACACCTCGCCCGAAGGCGTGGCGGCGATGGCACGCGCCGGCACGGTGGCCGTGCTGCTGCCCGGCGCCTTCCACGTGCTGCGCGAGACGCGGTTGCCGCCGCTGGATGCATTCCGTGCCCGGGGCGTGGCGATGGCGGTGGCCACCGACTGCAATCCCGGCACCTCGCCGCTGCAGTCGCTGCGCCTGGCCATGTCCCTGGCCTGCACCCACTTCCGGCTCACCCCGGAGGAAGCCCTGCGCGGGACCACGGTGCACGCCGCGCGTGCGCTCGGGCTGCATGATCGCGGCCGCCTGGCCGCGGGCCTGCGCGCGGACTTCGTGCTGTGGAACGCGAAGGCGCCGGCCGAACTTTGCTACTGGCTGGGCGGCAACCTGGCGGCCTCGGCCTGGAGCGGCGGCCGCCAGCTGTACTGAGGCGCGGGAAACCCTGCCCCGAAACGCAGAACGCGGCGCCAGGCGCCGCGTTCCGGGAGTACTGCTGCGAGGAGGCGATCAGCCGGCCTTGGCCACCGTCTTCTTGGCCACGGCCTTCTTCACGACGGTCTTCTTGGCCGCCGGCGCGGCCGCACCCGCCGCGGCACGGGTGCCACCATGGCGGCGCGCGTTGCCGTAGCTGGAGTTGTAGCGCTTGCCCTTGGCGGTCTTGCGGTCACCCTTGCCCATTCATTTAACTCCTTGATTTCGAATAACTTGGACGGCGCGCGGCGCGCGACAGGGCGGCAAGCCTAGCATGCGCGCTCAATGGGCGCAGCTGGCGTCATGAACATGGCCATGGTTGAGCCGCAGGTTCAGCACGTGGGCCACGCCGACCAGGGTGCCGCCGAAGGTCATCGCCACCGCATGCGGCACCGCCGCCTCGTGCAGCGGCGCGTACAGCAGCCCGGCCCACAGTGCCAGCAAGCCCGGCACGAGCAGGCCCAGCGCGCGCAGCGCACGGTGGCGGCGGTAGCTCCAGCCCAGGCTGAACACGCCCAGCAGGCTGACGAAGGCCACCAGGGTCCATTCCACCCCGTCGTCGAACCACAGCGACATGCCCAGCGCCGGCACCGCCGCCAGCAGCAGCGGCGTCAGCGCGCAATGGATCGCGCACAGCAGCGAGCCGGTGGCGGCCAGGCGATCGACGAGGCGGTGGTGGTGGTGGTGATGGGGCATGGGCGGGGGGGGGGGGGGGGGCCGGGA
>NZ_ALIP01000143.1:0-62266 GCF_000283075.1 Pseudoxanthomonas sp. GW2 | reverse complement strand
GGCATGCCGTCGGGGCCCGGCTCCCGACGGCGCGTCTCCTCAACCCGCTCGCGCCCTACCTCGGTTTCGCCGCCCACGGCCGGCTGATCCTGGACCTGGTGCGGCGCGACGTGGCCGGGCGCTACCGCGGCGCCATGGGCGGCAAGTTGTGGGCCTTCCTCACCCCGCTGCTGATGCTGGCGGTCTACTCGTTCGTTTTTGGCTACATCTTCCAGGCGCGCTGGACCGCGGCGCAGACCGGGAACGTCGCCTTCCCGATCGTGCTGTTCGTTGGCCTGATCTTCGCCAACTTCTTCACCGAGTGCCTCAACCGCGCGCCGGCCTTGGTGGTGTCCAACCCCAACTACGTCAAGAAGGTGGTGTTCCCGCTGGACGTGCTGGCCTGGGTGGCGGTTGGCACCTCGCTGTTCCACGCCTGCGTCGGCGTGGCAGTGCTGCTGCTGGCGATGGTGGCCACCGGCACCCACCTGCCGGCCACCGCGCTGCTGCTGCCGCTGGTGTTCGTGCTGTTCGTGCCGATGGTGGCCGGCCTGACCTGGTTCCTCGCGGCCATGGGCGTTTACTTCCGCGACCTGCTGCAGTTCGTCACCGTGCTGTCCACCGCGCTGGTGTTCCTGGCGCCGATCTTCTACCCGCGCACCATGCTCCCGGAGGAATACCGCTGGGTGCTGCTACTCAATCCGCTGAGCTACATCGTGGAAACGGCGCACAACCTGCTGCTGTGGGGGCGGCTGCCCGACTGGAGGCTGGCGCTGGCCTACCTGGTCGTGGCGCTGGCCACGGCGTGGCTGGGCTGGCTGGCGTTCCAGCTCACCAGGAAGGGTTTCGCCGATGTCATCTGACGCGAACCTTTCCATCCGGGCCGATGGCGTGTCCAAGTGCTACGCCATCTACGACCGTCCGGCCGACCGCCTGCGGCAGATGCTGGCGTCGGGCATGGCGCGCCTGACCCGCGGCAGCCCGCGTCGCTACTACAGCGAGTTCTGGGCGCTGCGCGACGTCTCGCTGCAGGTGCGCAAGGGCGAGTGCGTGGCCCTGATCGGGCGCAACGGCTCCGGCAAGTCCACCCTCCTGCAGATCATCACCGGCACCCTGGCCCCGACCTCGGGGCGGATCGCGGTGGACGGGCGGGTGGCCGCGCTGCTGGAGCTGGGCTCGGGCTTCAACCCGGAGTTCACCGGCCTGGAGAACGTCTACCTCAACGCCTCGCTGCTGGGCATGCGCCGCGAGGAGGTCGACGCCAAGCTCGACGACATCCTCGCCTTCGCCGACATCGGCGAGTTCGTGCGCCAGCCGGTGAAGACCTACTCCAGCGGCATGGTCGTGCGCCTGGCCTTCGCGGTGCAGGCGCAGATCGACCCGGACGTGCTGATCGTGGACGAGGCGCTGGCCGTGGGCGACGCCCGCTTCCAGGCCAAGTGCTTCGCGCGCCTGAAGGCGCTGCGCGAGCGCGGCACCTCGATCCTGCTGGTGACCCATTCCACCGAGCAGGTGGTCACCCATTGCGACCGCGCGGTGCTGCTCGACCGCGGCCACAAGCTGGACGAAGGCGAGCCGCGGCCGATCGTCAACCGCTACCTGGACCTGCTCTACGGGCGCAAGCCCGCCGCTGCCGCCGGCGGCGCGGCGGAGGCCGCCCCGGCGGCCGGCACCGGACGCGAGGCGGGCCTGCCGGAGCAGCTGCAGGCGCTGGACCCGGAATTCGCCACCCGCGCCGATCCGCTGTTCGCCACCCGCCCGCTGTACAACCCGTACGAGCACCGTTGGGGCGACCGCCGCGCCGAGATCACCGACTTCGCCGTGTTCGCCGCCGGCGAGACCTACCCGCAGCAGGTGCGCGCCCGCACCCGGGTCGACTGCTACGTGCGCTACCGCCTGCACGCGCCGGTGGTGCGGCCGATCTTCGGCATCACCCTCAAGACCAAGGAGGGGCTGACGGTGTACGGCACCAACAGCGAGATGGCCGGGATGGGCGACGCGCTGGCGGCCGGCGACGGCGTGGTCGCGTGCAGCTTCGAACTCAACTGCGCGCCGGGCGACTACTTCCTTTCCTTCGGCATCGCCAGCCGCGACGGCAATGGCGAGGTGGTGCCGCACGACCGCCGCTATGACTCGGTCCACCTGTGCGTCGAGTCGTCCGACGCGTTCCTGGGTATCACCGATCTGAAGGCCGAACTCCAGGTCCTATGATGAATCACGAGAATCCGGTCCCTCCGTCCTACGCGCGCGACGAGGCGAGCGGGCTGTGGATGCGCGAGGGAACGCCCGTCTCCTGGGGTTACAGCGACGGAGACCAGGTGGAGCAGGCGCTTTTGCAGGCAGTGGAAGCCTGCACGGACCGCTCGGCGCTGTCGCCCGAGCTGGCCCGCAGGATCCACGACTGGCCGACGATGTACTACTTCAGCCCGCGCCGCGCCAACCTGCTGCGCCCGTTCGCCGGCCTGCTGCGCGGACGGGTGCTGGAGATCGGCGCCGGCTGCGGCGCGGTCACCCGCTACCTGGGCGAGACCGCGGCCGAGGTCGTGGCGCTGGAGCCCTCGGCGCAGCGCGCACGGGTGGCCGCGGCGCGCTGCCGCGGGCTGGCGTCGGTGAAGGTGGTGGTGGACGAGCTGGAATCGTTCGCCCGGACCGGCGAGACCTTCGACGCGATCACCCTCATTGGCGTGCTCGAGTACGCCCACCGCTTCTGCGAGCGCCCGGACGCGGCGCTGCACTGGCTGCGGCTGGCCAGGGGCATGCTGCGCCCGGGCGGCGCGCTGCTGCTGGCCATCGAGAACAAGCTGGGCCTGAAGTACTTCGCCGGCGCGCCCGAGGACCACCTGGGCCGGCCCATGCTCGGCATCGGCGACCTGTACGAGGCCCGTGGCCCGCGCACCTGGGGCCGCGCCGAACTGGAGGCGATGCTGCACCAGGCCGGTTTCGCGCGCACCGGCTTCGCCGTGCCGCTGCCGGACTACAAGCTGCCCAGCTCGGTGTTGCTGTCCGAGGGCGACGACGCCATGCCCGGGTTCGACGGCGGCGCGGCACTGGCCGAGGCATCGGTCGCGCGCGACGCCAGCCTGGAGGGCCTGCCCCTGTTCCCGCTCGACCGCACCTGGCGGGTGCTGGCCGAGAACGGTCTGCTGGTGGACATGGCCAATTCGTTCCTCGTGGTGGCCCGGGTCGACGCCCAGGGGCATGTGTACGGCGACGACAACGCCGACCGATCCGCGTACCACTATTCGGTCGACCGCCGCCCGGCCTACTGCAAGGAGGCGGCCTTCGTCCGCGCAGCGGAAGGCCCGATGGTGGTGCGCCGCGCGCTGGCCCCGGACGCCGGTGAGGACGGCGCGCCGTTGCGCTTCCACCCGGCCAGCGAGCCGTACGTGGCCGGCGAAGCGTGGAGCTCTTCGCTCTACCGGCGGCTGCGGCGCGACGGTTGGCGCGCGGCGGACTGCGGCGACTGGCTGCAAGGCTGGATGGAGCAGGTATGCGCATCCGCCGGCGTGGCCGGCAGCAGCGCCGCGCACTGGAATGCCGACCTGGTGCTGCCCGGCAGCAGCATCGACCTGCTCCCGCACAACCTGATCCTGGCCGGCGACGGCACGGCGCGCTTCATCGACCATGAATGGGCGCGCGAGGGTGGGGTGCCGCTCGGCTACCTCGTGTTCCGTGGCCTGTTCGAGACCCTGTCCGCCTGCCCGCCGGTGGCGCGGCCGCACGACGAGGGCGAGCTTTCGTTCCTGGCCTTCATCACCCGGTTGATGGCCACCGCCGGCGCGGGCTTCGAACTTTCCGCGCAGCGGCTGCAGGCCTACCTGGAGCTGGAGTCCGGCTTCCAGCGCGCCGTGGCCGGCCGCGAGGGCACCACGCGCGCGGAACTGGAGGCGGCGCGGTTGCACCGCGCGCCGTTCGCGACGGTGGAGGGCGCCGCCGGCGCCGCGGTCGAACGCGCCCTTGCCCAGGGCGCCGACCTGGAACGCCTGCGCCGCGTCTATGCCCAGCTGGAAGCCGACCACGAGAAGGTCGCAGCCTGGGCGCACTCGCTGGACAAAGCGCTGGCCGACAGGGAGCGCGAGCTCCAGGGTAGCGGGGAACTGCGGCACCACGCGGAAGAGCTGGAGGCCGGCAACCGCGAGCTGCAAGCGCGGACCACCAAGCTGCAGGCGCGGCTGGACGAGGCGCAGGCGCGTGCCGCCGAGCTGCAGGCGCGTGCCGCCGAACTGCAGGCGCGCAGCTGCGATGCCGAACAGCACCTGCAGCGCGTGCGCGAGCTGGAGCAGCAGCTGGCGGTGATCACCCGCTCGCGCTCCTGGCGCATCACCAGGCCGCTGCGCCTGGCCGGGCGCTTGCTGCATGGCGACTGGGACTCCGTGGCTGCCTCCCTGCGCGGCCGCGGCCTGGCTTCGCATCCGCTGCTGGCGCCGCTGGCCGCTCCCGCCCGCCGCTGGCTGCAGGCCAGGCTCGAGCGCCAGCGCGCCTCCGCCTTCGTGGTTCCCGCCGTCAAGGACGTGGAGCGCCTGCTCGACGGCCTGGTGGTGCCGCAGTTCGAGGCGCCCAGGGTCTCGGTGGTGATCCCGGCCTACGGCAACCTGGGCTACACCGCCGCGGCGGTGCGCTCGATCGTCGAGTCGGCGCCGCGCGTGCCCTACGAGATCATCGTCGCCGAGGACGCCTCCGGCGACACCGAGATCGGACGCCTGGCCGGGGTGCCGGGGCTGCGCTACCACGAGCATCCGCAGAACCTCGGTTTCATCCGCTCGTGCAACGCCGCGGCGGAGCTGGCCCGCGGCGAGTATGTGTGCTTCCTCAACAACGACACCCAGGTGATGCCGGGCTGGCTGGACGGCCTGCTGGACGTGTTCGCCGACCATCCGGACGCCGGCATGGCCGGCTCGCGCCTGGTGTACCCCGATGGCCGCCTGCAGGAGGCCGGCGGCATCGTCTGGCGCGACGGCTCGGCCTGGAACTACGGCCGCCTGCGCGACCCGGGCGAGCACGAGTTCAACTACGTGCGCCCGGCCGACTACTGCTCCGGCGCGAGCATCCTGTTGCCGCTGGCCCTGTTCCGCGAGCTGGGCGGGTTCGACGAGCACTATTGCCCGGCGTACTGCGAGGACTCGGACCTGGCGTTCAAGGTGCGGCAGTCCGGGCGCGAGGTCTACTACACCCCGTTCTCCACCGTGGTGCACTTCGAGGGCATCTCCCACGGCACCGACACCTCCGGTGGCGTGAAGGCCTACCAGGTCGCCAACCAGGAGAAGCTGCGCCGGCGCTGGGAGGCGGAACTGGCGGCGCACTACCCCAACGGCGAGCAGGTGATGCGGGCGCGCGACCGCGCCTGGGGCCGCAAGGTCGTGCTGATCGTCGACCACTACGTGCCGCAGCCGGACCGCGACGCCGGCTCGCGCACGATGGTGGCCTTCATCGATTCCCTGCTGGCCGCCGGCTGGGTGGTCAAGTTCTGGCCGGACAACCTGCACCAGGATCCGGTGTATACGCCGCCGCTGCAGCGGCGCGGGGTGGAGGTGATCTACGGCAGCCGGCGCATGGGCGGCTTCGCCGACTACCTGCGCGAGTGCGGGGCCGGGCTGGACGCGGTGCTGCTGTCGCGGCCGCACATCTCGCTGCCCTACCTGCAGGCGCTGCGCAAGCAGGCGCCGGGGGTGCCGGTGGCCTATTACGGGCACGACCTGCATTTCCGCCGCCTGGCGCGCGAGGCGGACGTGGCCGGGCGCGATGACCTGCGCCACGAGGCGCGCCGCATCGAGGCGCTGGAACGGCAACTGTGGCAGGGGGCGGACATCGTCCTCTACCCGTCGCAGGAGGAGGCCGACGAGGTCGCGGCGCTGGCGCCCGGAACCCCGGTCCGCGCCATCTCGCCGTATGCCTTCGACCACTTCGTCGACGACGCCGAGCCGGACGGGCGTTCGGGGCTGGTGTTCGTCGCCGGCTTCGCGCATTCGCCCAACGTCGACGCCGCGCTGTGGCTGGTCCAGGAAGTGATGCCGCGGCTGTGGCGCGAACATCCGCAGCTGACGCTGTCGCTGGTCGGCTCCAATCCCACCGACGTGGTCAAGGGCCTGGCCGGGCGCCAGGTCGAGGTCACCGGCTACGTGAGCGACGCCGAACTTTGCCGCCGCTACCGCCAGGCGCGGGTGGCGGTGGTGCCGCTGCGCTACGGCGCCGGGGTGAAGGGCAAGGTGGTGGAGGCGCTGCAGAACGGATTGCCGCTGGCGACGACCTCCGTGGGTGCCCAGGGCCTGCCGGGCCTGGAACAGGTGGCCGCCGTGGCCGACGACGCCGTGGAACTGGCCGAGGCCATCGCCCGCCTGCTGGCCGACGACGGCCTGTGGCGCCGGCGCTCGCGCGAGGGCGCGCGCCTGGCCCGTTCGCTGTTCTCGCGCCAGGCGCTGACCGCGCAGCTGCTGGACGCGCTTTCGACCAATCGCGACAAGGAAAACCGGGCATGATCATCCGTTCCCGCGCGCCGCTGCGCCTGGGCCTGGCCGGCGGTGGCACCGACGTCTCGCCGTACAGCGAGCAGCACGGTGGTTTCGTCATGAACGTCACCATCGACAAGTTCGCGTACGCCACCCTCGACCGTTCCCCGACCGGCAAGCTCGAACTGCATGCGCTCGACGCCGGTTCGGTGCAGGTGCTCGACCCGGAGGAGGTTGACCGCTCGCCGGGCCCGCAGCAGCTGATGCGCGGCGTGTACCTGCACGTGGCCGACCGCCTGCTCGGCGGGCGCCGCCCGGCGCTGCGCATCCGCGCGCATTCGGACGCCCCGCCCGGATCCGGCCTGGGCTCGTCCTCGACCATGGTCGTGGCCCTGGTCACCGCGTTCAACGAGTATTTCAGCCTGGCCCTGGGCGAGTACGAGATCGCGCAGATCGCCTATGACATCGAGCGCAAGGACCTGGCCCTGGCCGGCGGCAAGCAGGACCAGTACGCGGCGGCGTTCGGCGGCTTCAACTTCATGGAGTTCTACGCCGGCGACCGGGTCATCGTGAACCCGCTGCGGATCAAGGAATGGATCTGGAACGAGCTGGAGGCCAGCCTGGTGCTGTACTTCACCGGCGTGTCGCGGGCCTCGGCCAAGATCATCGACGAGCAGTCGCGCAACATCCGCGAGGGCCGCACCGATTCGCTGGAGGCGATGCACCGGCTCAAGCAGGAGGCGGTGCAGATGAAGGAGGCGCTGCTGCGCGGCGACCTGGCGCGCTTCGCCCAGGTCATGCAGTCCGGCTGGGAAGCCAAGAAGCAGAGCGCATCCAGCATCACCAACCCGATGATCGACGAACTGGAGGCGCTGGCCTTCGCCAACGGCGCCCTCGCCACCAAGGTCTCCGGCGCCGGCGGCGGCGGCTTCATGATGTTCGTGTGCGACCCGGCCGAACGCGTGCGCCTGGTGCGCGCGCTGTCCGGCGCCGGCGGCACCGTCTACGACACCCACTTCACTCCGCACGGAGCGTCCTCATGGAAAATCGGTTGAATACCTTCGTCCAGGCGGAGTTCGACAAGACCCTGGCCAACTTCAACGCGATGGCCGCCGACGCGCGGCTGCGCGAGCAGATCGCGCAGGCGGTGCGGCTGTGCGTCGACGCCCTGCGCGCAGGCAGGAAGCTGCTGTTCGCCGGCAACGGCGGCAGCGCCGCCGACGCCCAGCACTGGGCCGGCGAACTGGTCAGCCGCTTCTACTACGACCGCCCGGGCCTGCCGGCGATCGCGCTGACCACCGACACCTCGATCCTCACCGCGATCGGCAACGACTACGGCTACGACTACACCTTCGCCCGCCAGGTCGAGGCGCTGGGCCAGGAGGGCGACGTGTTCATCGCCATCTCCACCTCCGGGCGCTCGAAGAACATCCTGCGCGCGCTCGACGCGGCCGAGGCCAAGGGCGTGAAGGTGATCGGCTTCACTGGCGCGGGCGGCGGCGACATGGCCGGCCGTTGCGACGTCTGCTTCCAGGTCCCATCGAACGAGACCCCGCGCATCCAGGAAGGCCACGAGTTCATCGGCCACCTGCTGTGCGCCCTGATCGAGTCGGAGATCTTCCCCAAAGATGGCCGCTGAGGAAGCGATCGTCCTGGTCGGCGGCCTCGGCACGCGCCTGCGTGCGGTGGTCAGCGACGTGCCCAAGCCGCTGGCCCCGGTGGCCGGCCGCCCGTTCCTGGCCTGGCTGCTGGACGCCTATGCGGCGGCCGGGCTGCGCCGGGTGATCCTCGCCACGGGCTATCGCGCCGCGCAGGTCGAGGACGCGGTCGGGCGCCGCTGGCAGGGCATGGAGATCGCCTATTCGGTGGAGGACGCGCCGCTGGGCACCGGCGGCGCCATCCGCCAGGCGCTGGCCCTGGCCCAGGGCGACGGCGTGCACCTGGCCAATGGCGACACCTTCCTGCGCTACGACCCGGCCGCGCTGGAAGCGGCCACCCGCGGGCACGGCTGCGCGCTGGGCATCGCCCTGGCGGCGGTGGACGACGTAGGGCGCTACGGCGCGGTCGAAGTGGCCGGCGGGCGCGTGGTCGGCTTCCGCGAGAAGGGTGGCGCCGGGCCTGGCCTGATCAACGCCGGCAGCTATTTCCTGGACGCGGCCGCGTTCGCGCGGCTGCCCGCGCCGCAGGGCGCCTGGTCGTTCGAGGAGCTGGTGCTGCGGCCATGGAGCGAGTCCGGCCAGGTGGCCGCGTTCGAGCGCACCGCGGATTTCATCGACATCGGCGTGCCGGAGGACTACGTCCGCGCCCAGCACCTGTTCCGGGAAGGCGCGGCGTGAGCGGGGTCCGCGAGCCCGTGGTGACGGTGCCGCCGGAAGCGGCGGGGCTGGTCGGTGGCGGGCCGCACCGGGCGCTGTTCCTGGACCGCGACGGCGTGGTCAACGTCGACCACGGCTACGTGCATACCCCCGGGCGCACCGAGTGGGTCCCCGGGATCTTCGAGCTGGCGCGCGCCGCGCGCGCGGCCGGCTACGTGCTCGTGGTGGCCACCAACCAGGCCGGCATCGCCCGCGGCTACTACGACGAGGAGCAGTTCCGCGCCTACACGCGCTGGGTGCACGCGCGCTTCGCCGAGGAGGGCGCGCCGCTGCTGGCGACCTATTACTGCCCGCACCACCCGGAGGCGGGGCAGGGCGCGTACAAGGTGGCCTGCGCCTGCCGCAAGCCGGAGCCGGGGATGCTGCTGGAGGCCATTGGCCGGCACGGGCTGGATCCGGCCGGGTCGGTGATGGTCGGCGACACGCCCAAGGACATGGAGGCGGCCGCGGCTGCGGGGGTCGTCCGCCGGTTCCTGCTGTGCGGCCCCGGGGCGGAGCCGGGCGAGCGTGCGGCGGGGATCGCGGTCGCCAGCCTGGACGAGGTTGCCAGGACGCTGGTGGCCGGCGCCGGGGAGGCCGCTCCGGCGGCCGGCCGTCACGGTTCGCGCGCGCCGCTGGCGTGAAAGCTTGAAGTGCATGGGCAATGCCCGGATCATCGGCGCCCGATGCGGCCGGTCGTCGCCAGGCACGGGCCCGGCGGACCGCGCGACGCAAAGCGGCTTGCCATCCATGGATCCGCCGACAGTGCCGGTGGAGTAACGAGGTTCGAATTGCCTGCGGGAATCCCGCGGGTCTTTTCCTGAAAGGCGAGTCCGGTAACACATGATGCGAACTGCCATCGTTGGCACCCTGGCGGTGCTGGCCCTCCCGATCCTGTCCGCCTGCGGGCGGATCGAGCCGGTGCAGGACGGCGTGCCCCCCCATCCGACCTCGGTGGAGAACGAGGATGCCGTGCTCAGCGTCGAGCCCGGCGCCGTCGGCGCCTGCGAGGGCCAGCGGGTCGCGGCGCGGATCGCGTGGAAGGTGAAGGATCCGGCGGTGCAGTCGGTTCTGGTCCAGGTGCGCGGCGACGATGGCGGGCGCAAGGTGTTCGCCTCAGGCGCGGCGCAGGGCGAGGCGGAAACCGGGCAGTGGGTCGCCGGGGGCACGCGCTTCCATCTGGTCGATGCCGACAGCCGCCGGGACCTCGCCGCCTTCGAGGTCGCGGGCCTGGCCTGCCTCGGACCGACTGACGGAGCAATGGAATGAACCAGCAGGTGTTGCGGTCCGGCCTGCGCGGGGGGGCGGAGTTCCTCCTCGTGCTGTTCTTCGTGGTCGTCGGCTATGCCGCATGGCGGAAGGGCCTGTTCCCGGCCAGCGCCAATGGCTACCTCGGTGGCTACCTGCAGGCGGCGCTCGCCGCCGCGGCCGGGGCACTGCTCGTCAACCTCGTGGCCGCCCGTTCCGGGCGCCCGGGCGGGGCAGCGCTGGTGCTCGGCTTCCTCGCGGTGCTGGGCGTGGCCTACTACTGCGGGCTTTCCGCGCTTGCCGCGGCGGCCCTGCTGCTGGCCGTGTCCTGGGGCGTCGGCAGCCTGTTCCACACCGGCTCCGGGTCCGATCCCTGGCTGACCAGCCTGGTCGGCCTCGCGGTGGTCGCGGCGGTGGTCGGCTGGCTGCTGCCGTTCCAGGTGCACGACGGCCGCATCCACCTGGCCGCGGCGGTGCTGCTGGTCGCCTGGCGCCGGGAAGCGGTCCTCGAGCAGGCCCGTGCGGTGGCTGCCGGGTTCGGCCAGCTGCGCCGCCAGCACCCGTGGTGGAGCTCGCTGCTGGCGGGCGTCGCCGGCTTCGCCTCGATCGCGCTGTGGTTGCCGAGCCTCAACTACGACGACAACGCCGCCCACCTGGGCATGGTCGGCCAGCTGCTGGAGGGCGGCTATTACCGGCTGGACGTCTCCAGCCAGGTCTGGGCGGTCGCGCCCTGGGCCAACAACGTCCTGCATTCCCTCGCCGCCCTGCTGGCGGGCCAGGAGTCGCGGGCCTCGATGGGCCTGCTGTGGCTGTTGCTCGGCATCTCCGGCGCCTACCGCCTGGCCCTGGCGCTGGACGGGCGCCGCGAGGTCGCGCTGGCCGCGGCGGCGGTATTCGCCTCGCACCCGCTGACGGTTTATTTCGGCTCGACCATGCAGGTCGACGGCTGCGTGGCCGCGGTGGTGCTGCACCTGGCGGCGCTGCTCGCCGGCAGGTGCGACCTGTCGCGCGGCGCGCTGGCGATCGGCGCGCTGTTCGGCCTGCTGGCCGGGCTGAAGGCGTCGAACGTGGTCTATGCCCTGCCGGCGCTGGCCTGGATCGGCTGGCAGGCGCTGCGGCACCGGCAGTGGTGGGGGCTGGCCAGGCTGGTGGTCGCCGCCAGCGTGGTGGGCGGGAGCAGCTATTTCTACGCTTTGCTCGTCACCGGCAACCCGGTGTTCCCGCTGTTCAACTCGATCTTCCAGTCGCCGTACATGCCGCCGGTCGACTTCCTCGATGCGCGCTGGCGCGCGGGCATCGACGCCTCGCTCCTGTGGGACCTGACCTTCCACAGCCCGCGCTTCGGCGAGCACGCCCCCGGCGCGGCCGGACTGGCATTCCTGGTGCTGCTGCCGGGTTGCATCTACGCCATGTCCTGCTCGCGTGCCGCCTGCGCCGTGGGCCTGTGGGCGCTGGCCTCCGGCCTGCTGCTGTTCGCCCAGCTGCAGTACCTGCGCTACGTCTTCCCGGCGCTGGCCCTGCTGGGCACGGTCGGCGTGGTGGGCGCCGCCGGCTGCCTCCGCCGGGCCGGCTTCGCGGCCGGCATCCCGCTGCTGGCCGCGGCCAACCTGGCGCTGGCGCCCACCACGATCTGGATCTTCAAGGAGAACCCGTGGCAGGCGCTGCTGCTCGAGGGCAGGGGCGCCAGGACGCAGCTGGTCGCGGAGATGATCCCGCAGCGCGCGCTGATCGAGCGCTACCTGGCGCGGGATCCGGATACCTGCGTGCTCAATTCCGACACCAGCGCGCCGTTCGTCGCCGGCGGCAAGGGGCGCGCGCACTCGATGGCCTGGTACGACCAGCGCCTGAAGCTGGCCAAGGAGTGGGCCGACGAGGACCCCAGTGGCGAACGCTGGCGCGAAGTGCTCAGGGCCACCGGCACCTCCGGCATCGTGGTGCCGGCCGAGGCCAGTCCCGGCCAGCGCGCGGCGATGCAGGCACTGGGCTACGTCCCGGTCGACCGGGAGCGCGGGGTCGAACTGTGGTCGCTGCCCGGCAACCGCCAGGGCGAATGCCGCCTCGGCGCAGTACGCGACCAGGCCAGGCGGATCCTCCAGAGGAACAACCGATGAAACCGACCGATTCCTCGCCGCCCAGCGTGGCGGTGGTGATCCCCAGCTACAAGGTGACCCGCCACATCCTGCAGGTCATCGCATCCATCGGCGACGACGTGGACCACATCATCGTCGTCGACGACGCCTGCCCGGAGGGGTCCGGCAAGCTGGTGGAATCTGGCTGCAGCGACCCGCGGGTGTGCGTGGTCTACCACGCGCAGAACCAGGGCGTGGGCGGCGCGGTCCTGACCGGCTACCAGCGCGCGCTGGAGCTGGGCGCGGACATCATCGTCAAGATCGACGGCGACGGGCAGATGGATCCGGCGCTGCTGCCCAACTTCGTCGCCCCGATCGCCGCGCTGGAGGCCGACTACACCAAGGGCAACCGCTTCTACGACCTGCGCAACATCGGCCAGATGCCCGCGATCCGCCTGTTCGGCAACGCGGCCCTGTCGTTCATGGCCAAGGTCTCCACCGGCTACTGGGACCTGTTCGATCCGACCAACGGCTATACCGCCATTTCCGCCCGGGTCGCGGCGCTGCTGCCGTTCGAGCGGATCAGCCGCCGCTATTTCTTCGAGACCGATCTGCTGTTCCGGCTCGGGACCTTCCGCGCGGTCGTGGTCGACATCCCGATGGACGCCCGCTACGGCGACGAGGTGAGCAACCTCAGGATCGGCAAGGTGCTCACCGAATTCCTGCTCAAGCACGGCCGCAACTTCTTCAAGCGGGTGTTCTACAGCTACTTCCTGCGCGACATGTCGCTGGCGTCGCTGGAGCTGCTGGCCGGCTGCGCGCTGGTGCTGTTCGGCGCCGTGTTCGGCCTCTACCACTGGGGGCTGTCGGTCTCGACCGGCGCGCCCGCCAGTACCGGCACCGTGATGCTGGCCGCCCTCCCGCTGCTGGTTGGCCTGCAGCTGCTGCTGGCATTCCTGGCCTATGACATCGCCTCCGTGCCGCGCAAGGTACTGAGCAGCCGCCTGGGGCGCAGGTTGCGCGGCCACTAGCCCGGCGCAGTGGACCTCCCGCCGCCCCGGTCCGTGCCGTGGCGGCTCCGGCGCCCGGGTTTTGCCGGGATTGGCCGTTCCCGGCCCTTTCCCGGCAGTGCCGGCGCCGGGTGCTAGACTGCCCCCTGCCAGTTGTCAGCCCCGGGGGGGGGGGGGGTAGCTGGATCCGTCGGCCCTCGCCGACGGGTCCGGGAGGGGCAAGTGGAAAGATTCCCGACATCGGAAATCGCGGTCCGGCGCCAGCCGGATGGCCCGGTGGCATGAGGCAGGCGTTGCCTGTTGCGGTCCCGGCAAGCGACGCGTGGCAGGGGCGGGTACCCTGGCACTGGCTGTGCGCGTGCCTCGGGTTAGTGCTGTACGTGCCGCTGCTGTGGGGCATGGACCGCTGGGTCCTGGGCGTGGCGGCCAGCGCCTATCGCACCCCGGCGGCGATGCTGCTCAACGCCGCGGTCGCGGTGCCGTTCGTGCTGGTGCTGTGGAGCCTGAGCCGGCGCCTGCTGTCCTCGCTGCTGCTGGTCCTGCTGCTGCAGGTGCTGTTGTACAAGGTGTCGGCGGTGAAGCTGCAGGTGCTGGGCGCGCCGCTGGCGCTGCAGGACTTCTATTTCCTGACCAGCTTCAACCGCGCCAGCCTGGAGCTGCTCGGCTCCTACCTCGAGGATGCTGCGGCCGTCTGGGCCTGGACTGGCGGCGGGGCCTTGCTGCTGGCCCTGGCCTTCTGGGCCGAGCGGCCGTGGATGGGCCGCGCCCGCCTGGCCAAGGTGGTGGTCTTCGGCGCCGGCGCGGCGCTGGTGGCCGCGCTGTACCTGGCAGCCTGGCCATGGACCGCGTTCTATACCCGGGACGCCGTGCGGCCCTCGCCGCTGGGGCCGGGGCCGGGCGCACTCCACGCCGGGCTGATGAGCAGCCTGGTGTTCAAGCACCTGGACCTTTCCAACGCCGTGCATGCGGTGGACGAGGCGGCTTTGCGCGCGCTGCTGGAGGCCACCGCTGAGGAGCGCGCGGGCATCGTGCCGGCGCAGGCCGGCGCGGAGGCATTGCCAGACATCGTGGTGATCCTCAGCGAGTCGTTCATGGATCCGCGGATCCTGGCCGGCATGGACCAGGTCGCCGACCCGATTCCCGCCACCCGCGCGCTGCTGGAGCGGGGCGCGGGCGGGCCGATGCGGGTGCCGACCTACGGTGGCGGCACCGTGCGTACCGAGTTCGAGGTGCTGACCGGGATGCCGGTCAGCGCCTTCCCCTCGGTGATGTATCCCTACGTGGACATGGCCAGGCCGCGGATGCCCGGACTGCCTGCATTGCTGCGCGACCTCGGCTACGCCACGGTGGCGGTGCACGGCAATTCCGGCGCGTTCTGGAACCGCACCGATGCCTTCCGCGCCATGGGCATCCAGCGCTTCCTGACCGAGAAGGCATTCCGCGGGCAGGGCGTGCGCGACGGCGTCTGGTACTCCGACGCCTCGATGACCGACCTGGTGCTGCAGGAGCTTGAGGCGGCCGACGCGCCGCTGTTCGTGGCGGCCATCAGCATCGAGAACCACGGCCCTTACGAAAGCGAGGCCCCGGTTCGCGATGCCGCCGCCAAGGAGGCGGTGCCGGTGCCCGACCTCCTGCCGGCGCGCGCTGCCGGCAGCCTGCGCAACTACCTCTACCACCTGGGCAACGCCGACCGCGAACTGGAGCGCCTGCTACGGCGGATGGAGCAGCGCGGGCGTCCGTTCGTGGTGGTGTTCTTCGGCGACCACCTGCCGGCCCTGCCGGAGGTCTACAACACCTTGCAGTTCGCCGACGGCGGCCAGGCGGAGGAGCAGATGGTGCCGTGGCTGGTCGTGGGCGACGGCGGGCGCCGGGCCGGGGCGCGGCCGTTGCACTCCTGGGAGCTGGCGGCCGAAGCGCTGGAAGTGGCCGGGCTGGCCGGGGACCCGTACTTCGACCTGGTGCGGGTGGCTGGGCGCAGGTTGGCCGCGCTGCCGCCCGATTCGCCGGAGGCGGATGAACTGCGCCGCGGCGTGGAGGCCGCGGCGGTGGCGCGCATGCAGGGCCGGTTCGAGGAGTTCCTGCGATGAGCGCGCGCCTGCGTGGCTGCATCGGCGGGGCGTTGCTGGCCGCTGCGACGGCGGCCGCGGCCTGGCTCAACGTCGACCATGGCAGCGCGCGGCTGGTGCTGGAGCCCGGCCGGGTCGGCGCCTGCACCACGCCGGCGGCCACCGCGGTGGAGTGGGACGCCGGCAAGGCCGGCGAGGGAGGCGTGCGGCTGGAGGTCAACAACCTCGGCAAGCCGCCCAAGCTGTGGGTGCTGGAGGGCCCGCGCGGCCGCGCCGAGGCCGGGGCCTGGGCGCACGACGGCTACACAGTGACCCTGCGGACCGCCGGCGGCCGCCTGCTTGCCCGGCGCACCCTGGCCACCGAACCGTGCAGCCCGTAGGCCCGGGTGCGGCCCTCAGAGGGCCGCTTCCAGCTCCGGCAGGATGGTGAAGAGGTCACCCACCAGGCCGATGTCGGCGATCTCGAAGATCGGCGCTTCCGGGTCCTTGTTGATGGCCACGATGGTGCCGGCGTCCTTGATGCCGGTCAGGTGCTGGATCGCGCCGGAAATGCCGATGGCCACGTACAGCTCCGGGGCGATGATCTTGCCGGTCTGGCCGACCTGCATCTCGTTCGGGCAGTAGCCGGCGTCCACCGCCGCGCGCGAGGCGCCCACCGCCGCGCCGAGCTTGTCGGCCAGCGAGTAGATGTGGCGGAAGTTCTCCTCCGAGCCGACGCCGCGGCCGCCGGAGACGACCCGGCGCGCGGACTGCAGGTCCGGGCGGTCGGAAGCACCGGCGGCCAGGCCCACGTAGCGGGTATGCGAGGGCAGGGCGGCCTCGACCTGCACCGCCTCCACCGGGGCGCTGTTGCCGCCGGCGGCCTGCGGCCAGGAGGCGGTGCGTACGGTGGCGACCACGACCTGCCCGGCCGGGGCCTCGACGGTGACGATGGCGTTGCCGGCGTAGATCGGGCGCTTGAAGGTGTACTCGCCCTCCACCGCCATCAGGTCGGAGACCTGGTTGACGCCCAGCAGGGCGGCGACCACCGGCATCAGGTCCTTGCCGAAGGTGGTCGAGGGGCCGAACACGTGGCTGTAGCCGGCGGCCAGCTTCGCCACCTGCGGGCCCAGCACCTGGGCGATGGCCTGGGCATTGGCCGGGTTGGCCACGGCGAGCACGCGGGTCACGCCGGCGATCTGCGCGGCCTCGGCCGCGACCGCCGCCGGGTCGGCGGCCAGCACGAGCACGTCGATGGCCTCCGGGTTCAGCGCCTGTGCGGCGCTGACGGTGCGCGCGGTGGCGGGGTTGAGCTTGCCGTCCAGGTGTTCGGCGACGACGAGGATCTTGGACATTGGAGCGTTCTCCGGAATCAGGGGGCCGCGCGGCGCGGGGCGCCCGGCGCGGCCGGGAGGATCAGAGCAGGCCCTTGGCCTTGAGCGTGGCGACCAGTTCGGCCGCGTCCTTGACCATCACGCCGCGGCTGCGCTTGGGCGGCGGGGCGTAGGCGGTGGTCTTCAGCTCCGGGCCGGCGTCCACGCCGAGGTCGGCCAGCTGCAGGGTCTCCAGCGGCTTGCTCTTGGCCTTCATGATGTCCGGCAGCTTGATGAAGCGCGGTTCGTTCAGGCGCAGGTCGGTGGTCACCACCGCCGGCAGGTCCACTTCCAGGGTCTCCAGGCCGGCGTCGACCTCGCGGGTCACCGTGGCCTTGCCATCGGCCACTTCCAGCTTGCTGGCGAAGGTGGCCTGCGGGCGGCCCCACAGGGTGGCCAGCATCTGGCCGGTCTGGTTGGCGTCGTCGTCGATCGCCTGCTTGCCCAGGATCACCAGGTCCGGCTGCTCCTTCTCCACCAGCTTCAGCAGGGTGCGGGCGGCCGCCAGCGGCTGCACCGGCTGGTCGGTGACCACGTGGATGGCGCGGTTGGCGCCCATCGCCAGGCCGTTGCGCAGGTGCGCCTGGGCGTCGGCCGGAGCGATCGTGGCCACCACCACCTCGGTGGCGATGCCCTTGTCGCGCAGGCGCAGGGCCTCCTCGAGCGCGATCTCGTCGAACGGGTTGGGCGAGAGCTTGACGCCCTCGGTCACCACGCCGGAGCCGTCCGGCTTGACCTGGATGCGGACGTTGTAGTCCACCACGCGCTTGTAGGCGACGAGGATCTTCATCGTTTGCGGAATCCTTGAGCTGGAACGGGAACGGCCCGGTTCGCGGCGGCCAATCCGGGGCGGAGTCACCGATTCTACCGGGCCCGGGGCCACCATGCGATCACGTATGGTGGCCGGGCGGCCCGCTCCGATCCACCTGAACAGCTCCGATTCAAGGGGCATCGGTATGCTTGCCGGCTCGGGCGCGAAAAGCGCCAATGAACAGGAGAATCGGCTTGGCCACTTGGCTCGTCACCGGCGGTGCCGGTTTCATCGGCGGCAATTTCGTCCTGGAGGCCGTGGCCCGCGGGGTGCGGGTGGTCAACCTGGACGCGCTGACCTACGCCGGCAACCTCGACACCCTGGCCTCGCTGCAGGGCAATCCGGACCACGTGTTCGTCCATGGCGACATCGGCGACCGCGAGCTGGTGGCGCGCCTGCTGGCCGAGCACCGCCCCGACGCGGTGCTCAACTTCGCCGCCGAGAGCCACGTGGACCGCTCCATCGACGGGCCGGCGGCCTTCGTCCAGACCAACGTGGTCGGCACCCTGGCCCTGCTGGAGGCGGTGCGCGACTACTGGAAGGGCCTGGAAGACGAGGCGAAGGCCGCGTTCCGCTTCCTGCACGTGTCCACCGACGAGGTCTACGGCACCCTCGGCGCGACCGGCAAGTTCACCGAGACCACCCCGTACGCGCCCAACTCGCCGTACTCGGCGTCCAAGGCCGCCTCCGACCACCTGGTGCGCGCCTTCCACCACACCTACGGCCTGCCCACGCTCACCACCAACTGCTCCAACAACTACGGCCCGTACCACTTCCCGGAGAAGCTGATCCCGCTGGTGATCCAGCGCGCGCTGGCCGGGGAGTCGCTGCCGGTGTACGGCGACGGCAAGCAGGTGCGCGACTGGCTGTACGTGGCCGACCACTGCGAGGCGATCCGCACGGTGCTGGCCAAGGGCCGGGTGGGCGAGACCTACAACGTCGGCGGCAACGCCGAGCGCGAGAACATCGAGGTGGTGCGCACCATCTGCCGCCTGCTCGACCAGCGCCGGCCGCGCCCGGACGGGCAGCCGCACGAGGTCCTGATCCCCCCCGCCACCGACCGCCCCGGCCACGACCGCCGCTACGCGATCGATGCGTCCAAGCTCAAGAACGAGCTGGGCTGGGAGCCGAAGTACAGCTTCGAACAGGGCATTGCCGCGACCGTGGACTGGTACCTGGCGCACCAGGACTGGGTGCGGCGGGTGCTGGACGGCAGCTACCGCCTCGAACGCATCGGCACCGCGGCCTGAAGCCGCACGGGACAGAACCATGACGCAACGCAAGGGCATCATCCTGGCCGGCGGCTCCGGCACGCGGCTGTATCCGATCACCAAGGGCGTCAGCAAGCAGCTGCTGCCGGTGTACGACAAGCCGATGATCTACTACCCGCTCAGCGTGCTGATGTTGGCCGGCATCCGCGAGGTGCTGGTCATCAACACGCCGCACGAGCAGGCCCTGTTCCAGAACCTGCTGGGCGACGGCTCGCAGTGGGGCATGGACATCCGCTACGCGGTCCAGCCCAGCCCCGACGGCCTGGCCCAGGCCTACCTGATCGGCCGCGACTTCGTCGCCGGCCAGCCCAGCTGCCTGGTGCTGGGCGACAACATCTTCCACGGCCACGGCCTGACCGCGACCCTGGCCCGCGCCAACGCGCGCACCGAGGGCGCCACCGTGTTCGGCTACTGGGTCAACGACCCGCAGCGCTACGGCGTGGCCGAGTTCGACGCCAGCGGCAAGGTGGTGGGCATCGAGGAGAAGCCGGCCAACCCGCGCTCCAACTACGCCGTCACCGGCCTGTACTTCTACGACGGCAAGGCCGCCGACTACGCCGCCGAGCTCAAGCCCTCGGCCCGCGGCGAGCTGGAGATCACCGACCTCAACAAGCGCTACCTGGACGAGGGCGCGCTGTACCTGGAGCAGCTGGGCCGCGGCTACGCCTGGCTGGACACCGGCACCCACCAGTCGCTGCACGATGCCTCCAACTTCATCCAGACCATCCAGGACCGCCAGGGCCTGCAGGTGTGCTGCCCGGAGGAGATCGCCTACGGCAACGGCTGGATCGACGCGGCGCAGTTGGAGAAGCTGGCGCAGCCGCTGGCCAAGAACGGCTACGGCCAGTACCTGCTGGCCCTGCTCAAGCGCGGGGTGGTGCGATGAAGGTGATCGAGACCGCCCTGCCGGGCTGCGTGGTGATCGAGCCGGCGGTGTTCGGCGACGCCCGCGGGGTGTTCTTCGAGACCTGGAACGCCGAGCGCTTCGCCCAGCACGGCCTGCCGACCCGGTTCGTGCAGAGCAACGTGTCCACCTCCACCCGCGGCGTGCTGCGCGGCCTGCATTACCAGTGGCCGCGGCCGCAGGGCAAGCTGGTGAGCGTGCTGGAAGGCGAGGTCTACGACGTGGCGGTGGACATCCGCCGCGGCTCGCCGACCTTCGGCCGCTGGGAAGCGGTGGTGCTCAGTGCGCAGAACCGGCGCCAGTTCTGGATCCCGGAGGGCTTCGCCCACGGCTTCGCGGTGCTGTCCGAGCACGCGATCTTCAGCTACCTGTGCACCGACGTGTACGTGAAGGAGTCCGACGCCGGGGTGCGCTGGAACGACGGCGACATCGGCGTGGACTGGCCCATCGCCGAGCCGGTGCTGTCGGCCAAGGACAGCAGCGCGCCGTTCCTGGCCGGGATCCCCGAGGACCGCCTGCCGGTGTACGCGCCATGACCCGGCTGCTGCTGGTCGGCGGCAACGGCCAGCTGGGGCGCGAGCTGCGCCGCAGCCTGGCGCCGCTGGGCGAGGTCGTCGCCACCACCCGCGACGGCCGCCTGCACGATGGCGGCCAGGCCATCGCCGCCGACCTGGATAGCCCTGGGCGCCTGGCCGAAGTGGTGCGCGAGGTCGCGCCCGACGCGGTCATCAACGCTGCGGCCTACACCGCGGTGGACAGGGCCGAGTCCGAGCCGGAGGCCGCGTTCCGCATCAACGGCGAGGCGCCCGGCGTGCTGGCCCAGGCCTGCGCCGCGGCCGGCATCCCGCTGGTGCATTACTCCACCGACTACGTGTTCGACGGGCAGGGCAGCAGCCCCTACCGCGAGGATGACCCGACCGCGCCGCTGGGCGTGTACGGGGCCAGCAAGCTGGCCGGCGAGCAGGCGATCCGCGCCGCCGGCGGCCGCCACCTGGTGTTCCGCACCGCGTGGGTTTACGCCGCGCACAGCCACAACTTCCTGCGCACCATGCTGCGCCTGGGCGCCGAGCGCGACGAGCTGCGGGTGGTGGCCGACCAGGTCGGCACGCCGACCCCGGCGGCGCTGATCGCCGAGGTCACCGCGGTGGCCCTGCGCCGGGCGCTGGACGATACCGGCACCAGCGGCACCTTGCACCTGGTGGCCGATGGCCAGACCAGCTGGCATGGCTTTGCCGAGGCGATCTTCGCCGAAGCGGTGGAAGCGGGCCTGCTGCCGCGCGCGCCGCGGGTGCAGGCGATCACCACCGCCGAGTTCCCGACCCCGGCGCGGCGCCCGGCCTACTCGTGCCTGGATACCACCGCGCTGCGGCGCGACTTCGCGGTGGCGCTGCCGCACTGGCGCGACGCGCTGCGCCCGGTGATCGCCGCACTGGCGGCCGAACGCGCCGCCGCTCCGGCGGCCTGACGGCCGGCACGGGAACGTGCCGGCGCTGCCCGCGGCCGCTCAGGTGCGGCCGTAGGTGTCCTCGAAGCGGACGATGTCGTCCTCGCCCAGGTAGCTGCCGGACTGGACCTCGATCAGCTCCAGAGGCAGCTTGCCGGGATTGCGCAGGCGGTGGGTCACGCCCAGCGGGATGTAGGTGCTCTGGTTCTCGGTCAGCAGGATCACCTCGTCGCCGCGGGTGACCTCGGCGGTGCCGCTGACCACCACCCAGTGCTCGGCGCGGTGGTGGTGCATCTGCAGGCTCAGGCTGGCGCCGGGCTTGACCGTGATCCGCTTGACCTGGAAGCGCTGGCCGCTGTCGATCGAGTCGTACGCGCCCCAGGGACGGTAGACCTTGCGGTGCCAAGTGGCCTCCGGGCGATCCTCGGCGCGGATCCGCGCCACCACTTCCTTGACCTCCTGCATGCGGTCGCCGCGCCCGACCAGCACCGCGTCGGCGGTTTCCACCACCACCACGTCGTCCAGCCCGACCAGGGCGATCAGGCGTTCACCGTAGGCGAAGGTGTTGCGGCAGTCGATCGCGATCACGTCGCCGTGGTGGGCGTTGCCGTCGGCGTCGCGCTCGGACACCTCGCGCAGCGCGGTCCAGGAGCCGACGTCGCTCCAGCCGGCGTCCAGCGGCACCAGCGAGGCGTGGTCGGTCTTCTCCATCACCGCGTAGTCGATCGAGTCCGAGGGCACCTCGGCGAAGGCCGCCGCGTCCAGGCGCACGAAGTCGGCGTCGCGGCGCGCGCCGGCCCAGGCCTTGCGCACCGCCGCCAGCATCTGCGGGTTGAACCGCTCCAGCTCGGCCAGGTAGCGCGAGGCGCGGAACAGGAACATGCCGCTGTTCCAGTAGTACGCGCCGGAGGCGACGTAGCCTTCCGCGGTGGCCAGGTCCGGCTTCTCCACGAACTGCTCCACCGCGCGCACGCCCTCGCCGGCGGTGGCGCGGATGTAGCCGTAGCCGGTCTCCGGGCCGGTGGGGACGATGCCGAAGGTGACCAGGCGCCCGGCCTCGGCCGCCGGCAGGGCCTCGAGCACCGCGCGGCGGAAGGCCTCGGGGTCGCGCACCACGTGGTCGGAGGGCAGCACCAGCAGCACCGGATCCTCGCCGCCGGCGCCGGCCTCCAGCGCGGCCACGGCGATCGCCGGGGCGGTGTTGCGGCCGGCCGGCTCCAGCAGGATCGCCTGCGGCACCGCGCCGACCTGGTGCAGCTGCTCGGCGGCGACGAAGCGGTGCGCCTCGTTGGCCACCACCAGCGGCGCGCGGGTGGCCAGCGGGGCCACCCGGCGCCAGGTCTCCTGGAGCATGGTCAGCTCCCCGTGCAACGGCAGGAACTGCTTGGGATAGGACTCCCGCGACAGCGGCCACAGCCGCGTGCCGGAGCCGCCGGACAACAGGACGGGGAGCAGGTCGTTCATGGGCTTCCAGGTCAGGCCGAGAGCAGCCGCGAGATTTCCTCGGTGCGCGCGCGCAGCAGCGCCTCGTCGCCGCGGGCCTCGACGTTCAGCCGCAGCAGCGGCTCGGTGTTGGAACTGCGCAGGTTGAAGCGCCAGTCGCCGAAGTCGGCGCTGATGCCGTCGGTGTGGTCCAGCGCCGGCGACTGCGCGGCGAAGTGGTCCATCACCCGCGCCACCGCCGCCTCGGCGTCGGCCACGCGGAAGTTGATCTCGCCGCTGCACGGGAACTTGCGCACGCGCGCCTCGACCAGGTCGCCCAGGCTGCGCCCGCTGGTGGAGACCAGGCTGGCGATCAGCAGCCAGGGGATCATGCCCGAGTCGGCATAGGCGAACTCGCGGAAATAGTGGTGCGCGCTCATCTCGCCGCCATACACGCAGTCCTCGGCGCGCATCTTCTCCTTGATGAAGGCGTGGCCGCTCTTGCACAGCACCGGTACGCCGCCGGCTTCCTGCACCTGCTCGACGGTGTTCCAGACCAGGCGCGGGTCGTGCACGACCTTGCCGCCGGGGTGCTTGGCCAGGATCGCCTGGGCCAGCAGGCCGACCAGGTAGTAGCCCTCGATGAAGCGGCCCTGCTCGTCGAAGAAGAAGCAGCGGTCGAAGTCGCCGTCCCAGGCGATGCCGAAGTCGGCGCCGTGCTCGCGCACCGCGTCGATGGTGGCCTGGCGGTTCTCCGGCAGCAGCGGGTTGGGGATGCCGTTGGGGAAGCTGCCGTCCGGTTCGTGGTTGATGCGCACGAACTGCAGCGGCAGGTGCGGGGCCAGCAGGTCGATGATCGCGCCGGCGCCGCCGTTGCCGGCGTTGACCACCAGCTTCAGCGGCTTGAGCGTGGACACGTCCACGTAGCCCAGCAGGTGCTGGATGTAGGCGGTCTTGTCGGTCAGCGCGCGCTCGCCGGCAGCCGGGGGTGCGGGCGGGGCGGTATCGGCCTCGGCGGCGTCGGAGATGGCGAACAGGCCGGTGTCGGAGGAGATCGGGCGCGCATTCTCGCGCACCAGTTTCATTCCGTTGTAGTCCATCGGGTTGTGGCTGGCGGTCACCATCACGCCGCCGGCCGCGTCGAGGTGGTCGACCTGGAAGTACACCTCCTCGGTGCCGCACAGGCCGATGTCGATCACCTCGCGGCCCTTGCTGCGCAGGCCGGCCGACAGCGCCGCCTGCAGCGCCGGGCTGCTCAGGCGCACGTCATGGCCCAGGACCACCGGGCCGGGGCGCAGCTGGTCGGAGAGGGCCACGCCGATCCTGCGGGCCAGGTCCTCGTCCAGTTCGTCCGGAACGCGCCCACGGATGTCGTAGGCCTTGAAAGCGGGGAGCGTCATGGGTCATTCCTTTGCACGGGGGACGTTCTCCCGATTCTACCCGCCGCGGCGCCGGCGTCGCGGCAAGGGACGGCCGAAACGCCCGGCGGACCCACTAGAATGGCCCCATCCCGGCATTGGCGAGGACTCAGATGGGCAACCGGACATCCCGCAGCAAGCTGATGGCCGACGCGCACGCCGCGTTGGCCGACCTGGTGGCCGACGGGCAGACGCTGGCGGTCGGCGGCTTCGGCCTGTGCGGCATCCCCGAGGCACTGATCGCGGCCCTGCGCGATTCGGGGGTGAAGGACCTGACCGTGATCTCCAACAACGCCGGCGTGGACGGCTTCGGCCTGGGCCTGCTGCTGGAGACCCGGCAGATCCGCAAGATGATTTCGTCCTACGTGGGCGAGAACAAGGAATTCGAGCGCCAGTTCCTGGCCGGCGAGCTGGAACTGGAGTTCAACCCGCAGGGCACCCTGGCCGAGCGCCTGCGCGCCGGCGGCGCCGGGATCCCGGCGTTCTACACCGCCACCGGCTACGGCACCGTGGTGGCCGAGGGCAAGGAGACGCGCGAGTTCAACGGCAAGCACTACGTGCTGGAGACCGCGCTGGTGGCCGACGTGGCCCTGGTCAAGGCGTGGAAGGCCGACACGGCCGGCAACCTGGTGTTCCGCAAGACCGCGCGCAACTTCAACCCGGCCTGTGCCATGGCCGGCAAGGTCTGCGTTGCCGAGGTGGAGGAGGTCGTCGAGGTCGGCGCGATCGACCCGGACCAGGTCCACCTGCCGGGCATCTACGTCGACCGCATCGTCCACAACCCCGCGCCGGAGAAGCGCATCGAGCAGCGCACCGTGCGCCAGCAGGGAGGCAAGTGATGGCCTGGACCCGCGACGAAATGGCGCGCCGCGCCGCCCTGGAGCTGGAGGACGGCGCCTACGTGAACCTGGGCATCGGCCTGCCGACCCTGGTCGCCAACCACATCCCCGAGGGCGTGGACGTGTGGCTGCAGTCGGAGAACGGCCTGCTGGGCATCGGCCCGTTCCCGACCGAGGACGAGGTCGACCCGGACCTGATCAACGCCGGCAAGCAGACCGTGACCGCGCGCCCGGGCGCCAGCTACTTCGGCAGCCACGATTCCTTCGCCATGATCCGCGGCGGCCACATCGACCTGGCCATCCTCGGCGCCATGCAGGTCACCGACAAGGGCGACCTGGCCAACTGGATGGTGCCGGGTAAGATGGTCAAGGGCATGGGCGGGGCCATGGACCTGGTGGCCGGGGTGAAGCGCGTGGTGGTGCTGATGGAGCACACCGCGAAGAACGGCGAGCACAAGATCCTGCCCGAGTGCACCCTGCCGCTGACCGGCGTGGGCGTGGTCCACCGCATCATCACCGACCTGGGCGTGTTCGACGTCACCCCGGACGGGCTGAAGCTGGTGGAAACCGCGCCGGGCGTCGGCCTCGACGAGCTGCGCGCGAAGACCGGGGTTCCGATCGCCGCCTGACCGCCGCACAGGCGGTCAGCGGATCGCCATCAGGGTCCACATCCCGTAGGGCAGGCCGTGCTCGAGCGAGTACGGCATGGCCATGCAGGCCTGGCTGAAGCCGGCCTCGCGGAAGCGGTCGAGCACGTCCCAGCCGAAGTGGTAGTAGCAGAGGATGCCGCCGCTGATCGGGTCGCCGTGGTACTCGGGCGGCTCGAGGTGTTCGATCCCGCCGTCGGCGGCGAGGCGCGCCCGGACCAGGGTCGTGGGCTGGTCGGTGAACGGAAAGGTGGCCACGCAGGCGCCGCCGGGCCGGAGCACGCGGTACATTTCGCCGATGGCGGCCTGGTAGTCGGGCACGTGCTCGAGCACGTCGAAGCTGGCCACGCCGTCGAGCGAGGCATCGGCGAAATCCAGCGCGGTCAGGTCGCGGAACACGACCCTGCCGCGTCCGCCCATCCGCCGCAGCGCGTGGGTCAGGCCGCGGCGCCGCCGCCAGTCGGGCTCGAACTCGCCGCCGTGGAGCTCGGCCTGCAGGTGGCGCTGCATCCAGACGAAGGTGGCGGTGGCCTGCTCGGTGACGTAGACCCGCGGCAGGCGTGGCCGCAGGCCCAGCCTCGCCAGCAGGTCCGGCAGCGGCGCCGGCGCCGGCTGCCAGCGGGCCAGCTGCTCACGCAGCAGCTTCAGCGAGGCGCGCAGCCGGGTGTTGAGCCCGCAGCCGGTGCACACCAGGCCTTCCCTGAAGTCGGGTGAGGCCGGATCGCCATGCAGCTTCAGCCGCGCCTGCGTCCCGCACAGGACGCATTCGGTGGCCAGGCCATCGGGTCCGCGCGCGGCGAATTCCTGCGAGGCCAGCCAGGCCTGCGCCAGCGCATCCTGGTCGCCGTGGCGACTTTCCCAGTCCGGAAAACAGAACCGCAAGGTCGTTCCCCCCACTCCAGGCAGTGGGGGCGATCCTAACGGGTTTCCGCGGTGCGGGTCGCGGGCGGGCCTAGAGGTTCTGGTAGTTCGGCCCGGAGCCGCCCTCGGGCGTGACCCAGGTGATGATCTCGTACGGGTCCTTGATGTCGCAGGTCTTGCAGTGCACGCAGTTGGCGGCGTTGATCTGCAGGCGCCTGCCGGCTTCGTCCTCGACCATCTCGTACACGCCGGCCGGGCAGAAGCGGGTGCAGGGGTTGCCGTACTCGACCGTGCAGCGCTCCACGCAGATCGAGGTGTCGGCCACCTTCAGGTGCACCGGCTGGTCCTCGTCGTGCTCGGTGGCGGCGTAGTACACCGCCTGCAGGCGGTCGCGCGGGGGCAGGGTGCGCTCCACCCAGCCGCGGTCCGGGGCCTGGTACTGGCCCAGCTTCTGCAGCGAGGACCAGTCCGGCGAGCCCTTGAGCGTCCACGGCGAGGCGCCGCCGGTGGCGGTCTCCCAGGCGGCGTTGGCCATGCCCAGCCACAGGCCCTTCTTGAAGCCGGGCTTGATGTTGCGGACCTTCTTCAGCTCGGACACCACCTCCGAGGCGCGCAGCTTTGCGTCGAAGCCGGCCGGGTCCAGGCCGCTGGCGGCCAGGTGCTCGGCGGCGAGCATGCCGCTGCGGATCGCCTGGTGGGTGCCCTTGACCTTGGGCACGTTGAGCAGGCCGGCGGTGTCGCCGACCAGCAGCGCGCCAGGCATCTCCACCTTGGGCAGGGCCTGGTAGCCGCCGGTGACGATGGCGCGGGCGCCGGCGGAGAGGATGCTGCCGCCTTCCAGCAGCGGCTTGACGTGGGGGTGGTTCTTCCACTGCTGGAAGGCCTCCCACGGGCGGTACTCCGGATCCTTGTAGTCCAGGCCGCTGACGTAGCCGATCGCCACCTGGTTGTTCTCCAGGTGGTACAGGAAGCTGCCGCCGTAGGTGTCGTTGTCCGCCGGCCAGCCGAAGCTGTGCACGATCTTGCCCGGGCTGGTGCGGCCTTCCGGCAGCTGCCACAGTTCCTTGATGCCGATCGAGTAGCTCTGCGGGTCGCTGTCCGCGTCCAGGCCGAAGCGCTTGATGAGGCGCTTGGTCAGGTGGCCGCGCGCGCCCTCGGCCAGCACCGTGACCTTGGCGCGGATGTCGATGCCGGGGGTGTAGCCGGGCTTGAGCGAGCCGTCCTTGGCCACGCCCATGTCGCCGATGCGCACGCCCAGCACGGTGCCGTCCTCGGCATGCAGGGTCTCGGCGGCGGCGAAGCCGGCGTAGATCTCCACGCCCAGGGCCTCGGCCTGCGGCGCCAGCCAGGCGCACATCGCGCCCAGGGAAACGATGAAGTTGCCGTGGTTGCGCATGCCCGGCGGCACGACGGGCAGCTTCGTGCCGCCATCCTTGGTCAGCAGCCAGAATTCGTCCCCGGTGGCCGGCACGCACACCGGCGGCGGGTTGTCGCGCCAGCCCGGCAGCAGGGCGTCCAGCGGGCCCGGCTCGATCACCGCGCCGGACAGGATGTGGGCGCCGACCGTGCTGGCCTTCTCGATCACGCACACCGACAGCTCCGGGTTGAGCTGCTTGAGGCGGATGGCGAACGCCAGGCCGGACGGACCGGCGCCGACGGTGACGACGTCGTACTCCATCACGTCGCGTTCCACCTCGGGCGTGGGCGTTGGGGCGGTGGTTTCCGTCATCACGGCTCCGGCTGGCTGTTCTGGCTGGCCCGGCATTCTCGGGTTTCGCGGACGGCGGGGCAAATCCCTGCGCGCCAGGGGCCGCACCTGCTAGCGTGGCGGGCATGCAATGGCAGCGCTTCGAGCTCCCCGACGCCCGGCTGGAACTGGCCCGCGGCTGGCTGCCGCCGGCGGCGGCCGCCGACCTCATGCAGCGCCTGCTGGACGGGCTGCCGTGGGAGGTGCACCGGATCCGGATCTTCGGCCGCGAGGTGGATTCGCCGCGGCTGAGCTGCTGGATCGGCGACCCGCAGGCGGTCTACCGCTATTCCGGCAGCCGCTTCGTGCCGCATCCCTGGAACGCGGAACTGGCGGCACTGCGCAGGCGCCTGCAGGACGAGCTGGGCGCGCGCTTCAACAGTGTACTGGCCAACCTTTACCGCGACGGCCGCGACGCCATGGGCTGGCACAGCGACGACGAGTTGGAACTGGGCCCGCAGCCGCTGATCGCCTCGCTGAGCCTGGGCGCGCCGCGCCGCTTCGTGCTGCGCCGGCGCGACGATCCGGCGCGCAAGCTGGCGCTTCAACTGGAGCCCGGCAGCCTGCTGCTGATGGGCGGGTCCACCCAGCGCCACTGGAAGCATGCCCTGCCGCGCACCGCGCGGCCGGTGGGCGCGCGCATCAACCTGACCTTCCGCCAGGTGCAGCCGCATCCCCGGCGTCCGCCGCCTGCGGCAGCTGCGCCCTGAGTTCGGCCAGTTCGTGCTCGTACTGCTGCGCCAGTTCCCGCAGCTGGCGGGCGTGC
The DNA here is from genome assembly GCF_000283075.1 of Pseudoxanthomonas sp. GW2. Lineage (NCBI taxonomy): Bacteria > Pseudomonadati > Pseudomonadota > Gammaproteobacteria > Lysobacterales > Lysobacteraceae > Pseudoxanthomonas > Pseudoxanthomonas sp. GW2. The sequence goes on along the minus strand of NZ_ALIP01000143.1, from coordinate 33,615 downwards.
TGGTCGCGCAGTTCCGCCAGCTCGCGGTCCAGCGACAGCGCCCAGCGGGTGCGCTCCAGGTAGCCGCCGAAGTAGTAGGACGCGCGCGCGCTCTGGATCGTTGCCTGGCGCAGCAGGCCGCAGCGCGCCAGCAGCGCGTCGTTCTCCGGCAGCGGACGGTAGATGCGCTCGCTGAAGTCCTCCGGGGCCGGATCCGGGTCGAATTCGGCGATGCTGGCGTAGCTCTTGCCCGGCAGCGGGCTGATCCGGAACCCGTGCGGCGCGAAGATCGCCTCCAGCCCGCGGATCGAGTAGCTGACGATGTGGCCGCGGCGGGTCGGGTCCAGGTAACCCGGGTCCTCGTGCTTGACGTATTCGGGCATGCCCGAGTTGAGCAGCCACAGCGAGCCCTTGCGGCTCAGCCGGCGCAGCGCCCGCGCGATGTGGTCCAGGACCGCCGGGGTCAGGTGCTCGATGACCTCGATGCAGGTGCCGGCGTCGAAGCTGCCATCCAGGCCGGCGACATCGCCGACGTCGAAGTTCGGGCAGTCCACCGCGTAGGCCGGCGGGAACTTCTCCACGCCGTGGAAGATGCGCGCCTCCGGGTCGAGCAGGGCCTGCAGGCGCTCGAGCAGGTACCCCGGGCCGGTGCCCACGTCGAGGAAGCGTTCCACCGGGCGCCGGCAGTAGAGGATGGCCTCGCCGGCGCAGCACAGCGAGGAACCGGCAGCGCGTTCCTGCGCCGCCTTGCGTTCCTGCTTCCAGTACCTGTCGGCGTAGGCGCCCAGCGGCTGCTCCCCGGCGTCGATCGCCGCCAGTACCTGCGGGTCGATGTGCAGGCTGCCGCAGGCGCCGCATTCGAAGTAGCCGAAGCCATCGATCGTGGCGAAGGGCGTGCTGGTGCCGGCACGGCAGACGGGGCAGGCAGGGTCCGACATGGTGCTCATCCGGGGCGCGCGGCGCCAGTGTTGGGGGGGCGGTGGAGCCGGGAGCTTGCGGGTCTGGCTTGCTGCAGGGGACGGGCCGCGCGCTCAGGGCGCGGGGCGGCTGGCGGCGTCGGCCTGGCCTGCGGCCAGGGTCCAGCCGGCGACCTGGCGGCCGACCTTGGCCAGGGCCTGGTCGAAGGCCGCGGCCACGCTGCCGATGTCGGTGGCCGGGGACGGCTGCACCTGGGTGAAGGTCTGGCTGGCGACCACGCGCTGGTCGGTGTTGTGCATCAGCTTGGCCACCACCTCGATCACCGCCGCCGGGCGGTCGCCGCCGCGGTAGTCGGCCTCGAAGCGGCGGATGTCCAGCGCCAGCCGGTAGTTCGCGCGCAGGCCGGTGGCCACGCGGCCGACCGCGTCGATCTTGCCGGAGTCCTCCAGCACGCGCAGCACCGTAGCCTCCAGCATGTCGGTCGGCGGCTGCACCCAGACCGCGCCCTTGTACACCTGCAGCTCGCCCGGGACCGGGCGCACGCCGATGCGCGGCGAGTCCAGCAGGCGCGGGGCGGACGGGCGGGCGATGGCCAGCTGCCAGTCCACCCTCGGCCAGGAGGGATCCGGCGTGGCCGCGGCCTCGGGGGCGTAGATGGTCACCGGGTCGCCGGGCTTGCCGACCAGCGAGCAGCCGGCCAGCGTCGCGGCCAGGACCAGGAAGGCGAGCCGGCGCGCGGGCGCGGCGGGCGTGGGGAAGGGAACGGGCGTCATTGCGGTTCGAACTCCTTGGCTCCGTCGCGGCCGAGCAGGAAGCGCGCCGGGTTGTTCTCGAGGCGGTCGCTGATCTGGCGCAGGTCGCGGATCAGCGCGCGCAGCTCGGTCAGGGTCGGGCCCAGCTGGGCCAGGCCGTCGTTGGCGAAGCTGTTGATCGCGGCGCGGTTCTCGCCAAGGATCGCGTCGGCGTTGCCCGCTGCCGAATCCAGCCGCGCCAGGGTCGAGTCCAGGCGGCTGATCAGCGCCGGCAGCTCCCGCACCAGGTTCTGGTCCACCCGCTGCACGGTGGCATTGGTGTTCTGCAGGGTCTGGTCGAGGCTGCGCGCGGCGTCGCGCGCGGTGGCAAGCAGCGCCTCCATGCCTTCGTCCTTGGCCGCCATGCTGGCGCTGATGCGCTCGATGTTCTCCAGGGTGCGGCCGATGTGGGCCACGTTCTGGTCGCTGAGCACCTGGTCCAGGCGCTCGACGATGCGGTTGGCGGTGTCGGTGATGTTCTGCAGCGCCGAGGGCGAGGTCTGGATCTGGGGAGTGTCGCGGGTGTCCACCGCGGTCAGCAGCGGCGCCCCGGGCGAGCCGCCGGACAGCTGGATGATGGCGGGGCCGGTGAGGCTGGTGATGGCGAGCTTGGCGCGGGTGTCGGTCTTGACCGGCACGTTGGCGTCGGCGCGGATGATCGCCACCACCCGGCGCGGGTCCTGCGGGTCCAGCGACAACTTGTCGATCGAACCGACCGAGATGCCGTTGTACTGCACGCTGCTGCCCACCGACAGGCCGGTCACCGCCTCGTCGAACACGATCATGTAGCGCTGCCAGCTGCGTTCGGACGAGTACTTGGCCGCCCACAGCCCGAACAGCAGCAGGGCCACCGACACCACGATGGTGAAGGCGCCGATCAGCACGTAGTTGGCGCGGGTTTCCATCTCAGTCCGCCTCCTGGCGCGGGGGATTGCGCTGGCCGCGCGCGGCGCGGGCGCGCGGGCCGTGGAAGTATTCCTGCACCCAGGGATGGTCGAAGCGCTCGACTTCCTCCAGCGGGGCGTTGATCACGACCTTGCGGTCGGCCAGCACCGCCACCCGGTCGCAGATAGCGTACAGGGTGTCCAGGTCGTGGGTGATGAGGAACACGGTCAGGCCCAGGGCCTGCTGCAGGGTGCGCAGCAGGTGGTCGAAGGCGGCGGCGCCGATCGGGTCGAGGCCGGCGGTGGGCTCGTCCAGGAACAGCAGCGGCGGGTCCAGCGCCAGCGCCCGGGCCAGCCCGGCGCGCTTGCGCATGCCGCCGGACAGCTGCGCCGGCAGCTTGGACGCGGCGTCGGCGGGCAGTCCGGCGAGCTTGACCTTCAGCAGCGCCAGCTCGCGGCGCCAGGTCTCCGGCAGCTCCGGGTGGTGCTCGCGCAGCGGCACCTCCACGTTCTCGCCCACGGTCAGCGAGGAAAACAACGCGCCGTCCTGGAACAGCACCCCGGTATGGCGCTGGATGTGCTGGCGCTGGCGCGGATCGTCCGAGCGCGCGTCCGCGCCCAGTACCTCGATGCTGCCGTCGGTCGGCCGCTGCAGCCCGAGGATGCTGCGCATCAGCACCGACTTGCCGGTGCCCGAGCCGCCCACGATGCCGATGATCTCCCCGCGGCGCACGTCGAGGTCGAGGCCGTCGTGGACGGTCTGGGATCCGAATCGGTTGACCAGCCCGCGGACGCGGATGGCCGCCTCGCCGCCATCCGCGTCCGCGGGCTGGTCGCTCGTGATTCGTGATTCGTCATTCGTCAAAGCAAAAGCAAAAGCATTCTCTCCGGAAACCCGGCGGCCTGCTTCTGGCTTTTTCGGATCACCCATCACGAATCACCAATCACCGTTCGTCGAATCACCCATCACGAATCACCAATCCCGCCCTTTCACCAATCCCGCCCTTTCACCAATCCATGTTCATGAACCAGAGCGCCGCCAGCGCGTCGAGGATGATCACCAGCGAGATGGTCTGCACCACGCTGGAGGTGGTGCGCTCGCCGACCGACTGCGCCGTGCCCTGCACGCGCATGCCTTCCAGGCAGCCGATCAGGCCTATCACCATGGCGAACACCGGGGCCTTGGACAGGCCGACCAGGAAGTGGCGCAGCTGCAGGGTCTCGTGCATCCGCGCCAGGTACATCTGCGGCGGGATCTCCAGGTCGAACGCGCCCACGGTCACGCCGCCGGCCAGGCCGGCCATCATCGCCACGAAGGTCAGCAGGGGCAGCATCACCAGCAGCGCGACCAGGCGCGGGATCACCAGCAGGTCGATCGGGTCCAGGCCCAGGGTGCGGATCGCGTCGATCTCCTCGCGCGCCTTCATCGCCCCGATCTGCGCGGTGAACGCCGAGGCGGTGCGGCCGGCCAGCACGATCGCGGTGAGCAGCACCGCGAACTCGCGCAGGAAGGCGATCGACACCAGCTCGACCACGAAGATCTCGGCGCCGAAGTCGGCCAGGATGGTCGAGCCCAGAAATGCGATCACCGCGCCGACCAGGTAGGACAGCAGCGCCACCAGCGGCACCGCGTCCAGGCCCACCTGTTCCATGTGCGCCACCGTGGCGGTGAGGCGGAAGCGCCGGGGCTGGCGCAGCAGGCGCAGCAGCTTGACCAGGTTCTCCCCGGTGAAGCCCAGCAGCTCGACGATGTTGCGGCCGACGGCGTGGGTGGCGCGGCCCAGGCGCTCCAGCGCGGCGGCGAAGCCGTAGTCGCGCTTGCGCACCGGGCGCTCGTCGGACACGTCCTCGATCACCTGCACCAGCGGCAGGTGCGCCGTGCTGAAGCGCACCGCCGCCTCCGGCAGGCGCCGGCGCCGCGCGAAGCGGATCAGCTGCATCACCCCGGCCGAGTCGATCCGCCCGATCCCGGTGGCGTCCACCGCGGTCACCGCCTCGGGCAGCTCGCGCAGGCGCGCGGCCAGCTCCATGGCGTGTTCCAGCGTCCAGTCGCCGGCCAGGCGCGCCTCCTGCTCGGAGCCGGGGGCCAGGGTCCAGCCGGGCGGGTTCGGGGGGGTCGGGTCCATAGTCCGGCCGCAGCATACAGGCAAGGCGGTGACTGCTGCGCCGCCGCTGGCGCGATACTAGTGCGATGTCCAACGTCCCCGCCCGGCCCCAGGCCAGCTATCCCCAGCGCATCGCCTTCGTCGCCGAGATGGCGGTGCGCCTGCACCGCTACGGCACCACCGCCCAGCGCCTGGAGGCGGCGATCACCGCGCTGTCGCAGCGCCTGGACCTGGAGTGCGAGGCCTGGTCCAACCCCACCGGCCTGATCCTCAGCTTCAGCGAGCCCGGCAAGCCGCTGGGCAGCACCGACACCACCCGGGTGATCCGCCTGTCCCCCGGGGAGAACGACCTGCACAAGCTGTGCGAGGCCGACCGCATCGCCGAGGCCGTGGCCAGCGGCCAGCTGACCATCACCCAGGGCCATACCGCGCTGCGCGCACTGGACCGGCCGCCCTCGGCCCTGGCCAGCGCCATGCAGGTGTTCGGCTACGGTTTGGCCGCGGCCGGCGTGGCCGGGCTGTGGCGGCTGCCGTGGCTGGACATCGCGGTGGCCGCGGCCACCGGGCTGATGATCGGCCTGCTCGACCAGTACTGCGCCCGCCGCGCCGCGCTGCGCGAGGCCAGCGAGGCGCTGTCGGCGCTGGCCGCCGGCGCGGTGGTCAGCCTGGTCGCGGCCCTGGTGGCGCCGCTGAACCTCAATACCGTGGTGATCGCCTCGCTGGTGGCGCTGCTGCCCGGCATGGCGATCACCAACGCCATGAACGAGCTGTCCAGCCAGCACTGGGTCTCCGGCACCGTGCGTTTCGCAGGCGCCCTGACCACGGTGCTGAAGCTGACCGTGGGCGCGGTGGTGGCGGTGAACCTGCTGGACGTGCTTGGCCTGGAGCCGCAGGTGCGGGCGCTGCGGCCGCAACCGGAAAGCGTGGAATGGCTGTCGATGGCGGTGGCCTCGTTCGCCTTCGCGGTGCTGTTCAAGGCCAGCCCGCGCGACTACCCCTGGGTCATGGGCGCGGCCATCACCGGCTACCTGATCTCGCGCTTCGGCGGCCACGAATGGGGCAGCCCGGTGGGCATCTTCCTCTCGGCGCTGGTGCTGACCGCCGCCGGCAACGGCTTCGGCCGCTGGGCGCAGCGTCCGGGCGCGCTGATCCGCCTGCCCGGCATCATCATGCTGGTGCCCGGCAGCGCCAGCCTGCGCGGCCTGCTCACCATGGTCCAGCAGCAGGACGTGGACGCCGGCCAGAACGCGGTGCTGCTGGTGCTCAACATCGTGGTGGCCCTGGTCGCCGGCCTGCTGTTCGGCAACCTGCTGCTGCCGGCGCGCAAGAACCTCTGAGCCGCCGGTGCGGGCGCAAAAGGAAACGCCGGCCCCCGGGCCGGCGTTTCCACGTAGGGGGCGGTTACTTGCCGCGGGCCTTCTTGACCACCCGCTTGCGCGCGCCCTTGGCGGCCTTGGCCGGGGTCGGGGCGGCTGCACCCGGGATCAGGAACTCGGCCACATCGCGGCCCTGGGCGACATAGGCCGCCAGCCAGCGCGGCTGCTTGCCGCGGCCGGTCCAGGTTTCCTTCGGGTTTTCCGGGTTGCGGTACTTCGGCGGCACCTTGCCCAGCTTGCGGGCGCGGCCGCTGCCGGCCGCGGCGCTGGCGCGGCCGCCGCCCGGGGCGCCGAACAGCTCCTCGATGGTGTAGCCCTCGGCCTTGGCCAGTTTGACCAGCTTGCTGCGGACCTTGGCGATCGGGGCCCGCTTCGACAGCAGGGCCTGGCGCTTCTTGGCGGTGGCGATCAGGGAACCCAGTTCCCGGGGCGACAGCGTACTCAGATCAATCGACATCATATTCTCCGGCAATCATGGGAGGCCCATCCCTGGGCAATCGACTGCAGGATAATCCAGTGCAATAAACCCGGCAATGAACGGTGCGTCAAGAAAAAACGGCCCGATTATCGCCGGATAATCGGGCCGCCATAACCGCCGGGAAAACGCGCGCTCAGTCCGCCAGGCGCTGCAGCAGCTGCGCGCGGTCCAGCGCCTCGGCCTCGCCGCCGCGGCGGGCGCGGTATTCGTAGGTGCCGGCCTCCAGGCCGCGCGCGGAAACCACCACGCGGTGCGGGATGCCGATCAGTTCCATGTCGGCGAACATCGGGCCCGGGCGCAGGCCGCGGTCGTCCAGCACCGCGTCGATGCCGGCTGCCTTCAGCTCCTGCAGCAGCGATTCGGCCGCCTCGTCAACCTGCGGGTCCTTCTTCGGGTTGATGACGCAGATCGCCACCGCCCACGGTGCCATCGGCACCGGCCAGACGATGCCGGCCTCGTCGTGGTTCTGCTCGATCGCCGCGGCCACGATGCGGGAAACGCCGATGCCGTAGCAGCCCATCGCCGGGACCACGGCCTTGCCGTTTTCGTCCAGCACGGTGAAACCCATGGCCTGCGAATACTTGCGGCCGAGCTGGAACACGTGGCCGACCTCGATGCCGCGCGCCAGGCGGATTTCGCCGCCGTCGGCGGCGCGGTCGCCGGCGACCACGTTGCGGATGTCCGCCACCACGTCGGCCTCCGGCAGGTCGCGGCCCCAGTTCACCCCGGCCAGGTGGAAACCGGGCTCGTTGGCGCCGACGACGAAATCCGCCATCGCCGCGACCTCGCGGTCGGCAACCACGCGGATGGCCTTCTTCGCGCCCACCGGGCCGAGGAAACCCGGCTCGCTGCCCAGGTGCTCGAGGATTTCCGCTTCGGTGGCCGGGCGATATTCACCCACGCCGTCAACCTTGGCCAGTTTGATTTCGTTTACCGAATGGTCGCCGCGCACGAGGGCCAGGACAAAACCCTGCTCGCCGAAAAACGCCACCGACTTGACCGTGCGCTGCAGCGGGATTCCCAGCAGCGCGGCCACGTCCTCGCAGGTTTTCTGGACCGGGGTTTCGACCTTGCGCATTTCCTCGGCCGCGGCCGGGCGCGGCCCCGGGGCGGCGGCCTGCGCGGTTTCCACGTTGGCGGCGTAATCGGAGGCGGTGGAGAAGGCCAGCGCGTCCTCGCCCGAATCGGCCAGGACGTGGAATTCCTGCGAGGCGTCACCGCCGATCGCGCCCGAATCGGCCTGCACCGCGCGGAACTCCAGGCCCAGGCGGGTGAAGATGCGGATGTAGGCCGCCTTCATGTTCTCGTATTCGCGCGCCAGGTCCTCGTCGGAGACGTGGAAGGAATAGGCGTCCTTCATCAGGAACTCGCGCGCGCGCATCACGCCGAAGCGCGGGCGGATCTCGTCGCGGAACTTGGTGTGGATCTGGTAGAAGTTCACCGGCAGCTGCTTGTAGCTGCTCAGTTCCTGGCGGGCGAAGTCGGTGATTGCCTCCTCGGCGGTCGGGCTGAAGCAGTATTCGGCTTCCTTGCGGTCCTTGATCTTCAGCAGCTGGCCGCCGAATTTCCCCCAGCGCCCGGTTTCCTCCCACAGCTCGCGCGGCTGGATGGTCGGCAGCTGCAGTTCCACCGCGCCGGCGCGGTCCATTTCTTCGCGCACGACCGCCTCGACCTTGCGCAGCACGCGCAGGCCCAGCGGGGTCCAGGTGTACAGGCCGGCGGCGAGCTTGCGGATCATGCCGGCGCGCAGCATCAGCTTGTGGCTGACCAGCTCGGCGTCGGCCGGGGTTTCCTTGGTGGTGTGCAGGTGGAAGCGGGAAAGGCGCATTGGAATGCCGGAATGGGGGTGCGGAAACCGGACATTCTGCCAGCACCGCGGGCAGCGCGGGCCGGCAGCCGGCCCCAGGCAGGACGGATCGCCCGGCGACGTGGCCAGGCCGCATGGCAGTCCCGGTCCCGGGATCAGGGCGGCCAGGCGGTGGTGGGATGCGACGCACGCCGTCGCGGCAGCACCGGCGCCTGGCCATGGCGTGGCTGGCGGGGGGCGGGGAGGGCGCGGCGGACATGGCCGGGCAGCGCGGCCGCGCCGGGCTGCGGCCCTGGCGGCGCGGGAGGGCCAGGCCGAGCCGGGGCCCGTGCGCTGGCGACCGCCTTCGCGGCGGACCGGTACCGATGGGCCGGGCCGCCGGGGCTGCGTCCGGAGCCCGGCAACGGGAAACGCGGCATTGGGCCGGTGGACGGGCCCCTGGGCGGGAGCTGGCCAGGCCGGCCAGCCATGTCGCGGGCCGGGCGGTCAGGCCGGGCAGTTGGCCTTGACCGCGGCCTCGGCGACCGCGCGGTGCGACTGCCGCTCCTCGTCGGTCAGGGTGCGGTCGGGCTTGCCGTCGCCGTCGCTGTCCAGCTGCACCGGGCGCGGGTCGTCGAAGGCGGCCAGGTTGCGCCGGGCCTGGGTGCAGGTGGCGCTTTCCGGTGCTTCCCCGGCGGGCTCGGACTCCACCGCATAGCCGCTGCCGGCGACCCGCCGGACCTCGTAGTGCTGCCCCGACGGCGGCTGGTCCGAGGAATGGGTGACGCCGTTGGCGTCCTTCCACTTGTAGATGTTGCCGGCCAGGGCAGGGCCGCTGGCACAGGCGGCGGCCGCGAGCAGCAGGCAGGTGCGGGACGGCAGGCGCATCGGACAGGCTCCCCAGGCTTCGTGAGGCCCCGATTGCAGCATCCACCGCCGGGCGTGGCAAGGGACCGGTTCGCAGCCGGGCGGCCGCCCCGTACACTGGCGGCATGGATCTCGATCGCCCGCCGCCGCGTTCCCGCGGCATCTACCTGCTGCCCAACCTGTTCACCACCTGCGGCCTGTTCGCGGGCTTCTACGCGATCATCGCGGCGGCCAACAGCCAGTTCACCGCGGCCGCCATCGCCGTGTTCGTCGCCGCCATCGCCGACGGCATCGACGGCCGGGTGGCGCGCCTGACCGGCACCAGCAGCGCCTTCGGCGTGCAGTACGACTCGCTGGCCGACCTGGTCAGCTTCGGCCTGGCCCCGGCCCTGGTCATGTACCACTGGTCGCTGTCCTCGCTGAAGTTCGACGGCGGCATCGCCGGCCGCGTCGGCTGGGCCATCGCCTTCCTGTACGCGGCCTGCGCGGCGTTGCGCCTGGCCCGCTTCAACACCCAGGTGGGCGTGGTCGACAAGCGCTTCTTCGTCGGCCTGGCCAGCCCGGCGGCGGCGGGGCTGATGATGTCCTTCGTGTGGGCCTTCGCCGACGGCGAGCTGGGCTGGAGCGGCGAGGAGCTGCGCTACGTCGCGCTGGGCGTGACCCTGTGCGCGGCCCTGCTGATGGTCAGCCAGATCCGCTACTGGAGCTTCAAGGGCAGCGGCGAGGGCGGGGCGCGCGCGGACAAGGTGCCGTTCGCGGTGTTGCTGGTGGTGCCGGTGGTGATCGCGGTACTGGTGATCGACCTGCCGCGCGCGCTGCTGGCAGTGGGCATCCTGTACGCGCTGTCCGGGCCGGCGATGTGGGCCTGGCAGCGCTTCCGGCCGTCGCAGGAGGTGGCCTGACATGCAGGCCCAGGCCGGCACGCCGTGGAGCCCACGCCAGCGCTGGTGGCTGCAGGCGCTGGGCTACAGCGTGCTGCGCGTGGCCGGCACGGAGGAGGAGGAACGGCTGGAGCCGGTGCAGGCCCGGGTGGCCGCGCCGGAGCGTCCGGCGCCGCCGACGGCACCGGCGCCGGCGCGCCCGGCGCCCCCGGTCGGCCGCGATCCCGACCGCGATATCGCGCCGCCGCCGCGCCGGCGCGCGCCGGCCGCACCGGAGGCGGATGCGGCGGCCCCGGCGCCCGCGGCCGCCACGTCCATGCCGCGTCCCGGCAGCATGCGCCGCCCGGTGGGCCTGCCCGACCGCCTGCAGCTGGCGGTGCTGCGCGCTTCCGGGCTGCCGCCGACCGACCCGCGGCTGCAGGCCCTGCTGGCCGACTGGCCCAGCGAGCGCCTGCGCGCCGACCCGGCCGCCAAGCGCCAGCTGTGGCCGCTGCTGCGCGCGCTGCGGAGGCCGGCGTGAGCATCGCCGCCTACCGCGAGACCGCGCGGCCGCAGTGGCGGCTGCGCGCCATGCGCGAGGGCGACCTGGACGCGGTGATGGCGATCGAGAAGCGGGCCTATCCGTTCCCGTGGACCCGCGGCATCTTCCGCGACTGCCTGCTGGCCGGGTACCCGGCGCTGCTGGCGCTGCAGGACGACCAGCCGGCCGGCTACGGGGTGATGAGCATCGCCGCCGACGAAGCCCACGTGCTGAACCTGTGCACCGCGCCGGAGCGGCAGTCGCGCGGGCTGGGCCGCTACGTGCTGCGCGCGCTGCTGAGAATGGCGCGCGACCGCGGCGCGCACCGGGTGTTCCTGGAAGTGCGGCCGTCCAATCCACCGGCCATCGCCCTGTACCTGAGCGAGGGCTTCAACGAGATCGGCCGCCGCCCGCGCTACTACCCGGCGCACAATGGCCGCGAGGACGCGCTGGTGATGGCGATGGAGCTGGTCTCCGGCGACATCGCCCGGATGCCGCCGCTCTGACGGCGCCGCTCCCGTCCCTGTTCCGCCGTCCTGCGGAGGCCGCTTAGCCCCGGCAAGCGCAGCGCATCCGCGGAGGCATCACGCCTGCGGGATGCGGCACATGCATGTCCGTGGCGCGCAAACATGCGCCCCACGCAGGGCAGGCTCGCGGGCCGGCAAGCAAACGGGGCGGCCACTGGCCGCCCCGCTGTCCTCAAAGCCGCGCGCGCTGCTCGGTCAGGGCGGCGAGCTTGGTGGTCCAGTCGGCCAGGCGCTGGCGCTCCTGTTCGACCACCGCCGGCGGCACCTTCTCGCTGAAGCGGGCCAGCTTGGCCTCGCTCTTCTCCTTCTCGGCGCAGATGCGCGCGATCTCCTTGTCCAGGCGCGCGCGCTCGGCGTCCAGGTCGACCAGGCCCTGCAGCGGCACCAGCAGCTTCAGCTCGCCGACCACGGCCGCGGCGGCGGCCGGGGCGGCGGCGCCGGCCGCCAGCCATTCGATCGACTCCAGCCGCAGCAGGAAGCGCAACTGGGAGTCGAAGCGGGCGACGCGGGCGCGGTCGGCGTCCACGCCGTCGGCCAGCAGCAGGCGCACCGGCTTGCCCGGCGACACGCCCAGCTCGCTGCGCACGCGGCGCAGGCCGGAGACCATGGCCTTGAGCCATTCGATGTCGGCCTCGGCGGCGGCGTAGTCCTGTCCGGCGAAGTCGGCCTCGGCCGGGTACGGGCGCAGCGACACCGTGGCCGCCGCGATGCCCAGGCGCGGGGCGACCTGGCGCCACAGTTCCTCGGTCACGAACGGGATCAGCGGGTGCAGCAGGCGCAGCAGCGCCTCCAGCACGTACAGCAGGGTGTGGCGGGTGCTGGCCGCGGCCGCGGCGTCGTCGCCGCCCAGGGCCGGCTTGGCCAGCTCCACGAACCAGTCGCAGAACTCGTTCCAGGCGAACTCGTAGAGCGCCTGCGCCAGCAGGTCGAAGCGGTAGGCAGCGAACTGCGCGCGGGCCTCGGCGGTGACCGCGGCCAGGCGCGCCAGGATCCACTTCTCGGCATCGGTCTGCGGCTGCGGCACGCCGCTGGACGAGGCGCCGTCGGTGTTCATCAGCGCGAAGCGGGTGGCGTTCCACAGCTTGTTGCAGAAGTTCTTGTAGCCCTCGGCGCGGCCGAGGTCGAACTTGATGTCGCGGCCGTGGCCGGCCAGCGCGGCGATGGTGAAGCGCAAGGCGTCGGCGCCGTGGGCGGGGATGCCCTCCGGGAATTCCTTGCGCGTGGCCTTCTCGATCTTCTCCGCCAGCTTGGGCTGCATCAGGCCGCGGGTGCGCTTGGCGACCAGGTCCTCCAGCGAGATGCCGTCGATGATGTCCAGCGGGTCGAGCACGTTGCCCTTGGACTTGGACATCTTCTGGCCCTGCGCGTCGCGGATCAGGCCGGTGATGTACACGTCGCGGAACGGCACCTTCCCGGTGAAGTGGTCGGTGGCCATGATCATGCGCGCCACCCAGAAGAAGATGATGTCGAAGCCGGTGACCAGCACCGAGGACGGCAGGTAGCGGTCGAAGCCGCGCTCGGCCATCGCCTTCTCGTCCGGCCAGCCCATGGTCGAGAACGGCCACAGCTGCGAGGAGAACCAGGTCTCCAGCACGTCCGGGTCCTGGCGCAGGGCCACCTCGGCGCCCAGGCCGTGCTTCTGCCGCACCTCGGCCTCGCTGCGGCCGACGTAGCAGTTGCCGGCCTCGTCGAACCAGGCCGGGATGCGGTGGCCCCACCACAGCTGGCGGCTGATGCACCAGTCCTGGATGTTCTCCATCCAGTGGCGGTAGGTGTTGATCCAGTTCGGCGGGACGAACTTCACCTGGCCGGACTCGACCAGCTCCAGGCCGCGCCTGGCCAGCGCGTCCATGCGCACGAACCACTGGTCGGTGAGGTAGGGCTCGATCACCTGGCCGGTGCGGTCGCCGCGCGGCACCTGCAGCTTGTGCGGCCTGGTCTCCACCAGCAGGCCCTGGGCCTCCAGGTCGGCCAGCACGGCCTTGCGTGCCTCGTAGCGGTCCAGGCCGCGGTACTTCTCCGGGGCGTTGTCGTTGACCGCGGCCTCGGGGGTGAAGATGTTGATCAGGGGCAGCTTGTGGCGCACGCCGACCTGGTAGTCGTTGAAGTCGTGCGCCGGGGTGACCTTGACCACGCCGGTGCCGAAGGCGCGGTCCACGTATTCGTCGCCGATCACCGGCACGCGGCGGCCGGTCAGCGGCAGCACCACTTCCTTGCCGACCAGGCCCGGGTAGCGCGGGTCCTCCGGGTGGATCATCACCGCGGTGTCGCCCAGCATGGTCTCCGGGCGGGTGGTGGCCACGACCACGTAGTCGCGGGTCTCGCGCAGGACCTCGTTGCCGTCGGCGTCGAGCTCGACGTACTCGTAGCTCGCGCCGTCGGCCAGCGGGTAGCGGATCGACCAGAGGAAGCCGTCCTCCTCGACGTTTTCCACCTCCAGGTCGGAGATCGCGGTCTTCAGCACCGGATCCCAGTTGACCAGGCGCTGGCCGCGGTAGATCAGGCCTTCCTCGTGCCAGCGCACGAAGGCCTCGACCACCGCCGCCGAGGGCTGCGGGTCCATGGTGAAGGTGCTGCGCGACCAGTCGCCGGAGGCGCCCAGGCGGCGCATCTGCCGCTCGATGGTGTCGCCGGAGCTGGCCTTCCACTCCCAGACCTTGGCGATGAAGCCTTCGCGGCCCAGCGAATCGCGGGTCTCGCCCTTGCCCTCGGCCGCCAGGTTGCGGCTGACCACCATCTCGGTGGCGATGCCGGCATGGTCGGTGCCCATCTGCCACAGCACGTCGTAGCCGTCCATGCGGTGGAAGCGCACCAGCGCGTCCATCAGCGTGTGCTGGAAGGCATGGCCCATGTGCAGGGTGCCGGTGACGTTGGGCGGCGGCAGCAGGATCGAGTACGGCTTGCCCTCGCCGCGCGGCGCGAAGCAGCCGCTGGCTTCCCATTCGGCGTAAAGCCGCGATTCGAAGGTCTTGGGTTCGTAGCCGGAGGGAAGAGTGGACATAAGGGCCGTGATTGGTGATTCGTTATTCGTCATTGGAAAGAGCAGTGCTTCGTCGGACCGGGATGGGTGGCAGGCGGTTTTGCTGTCGCCTTTTCGGATCACCAATCACGAATCCCGAATCACGGCCCCTCACATGTCATGTTTGTTCAGGTCGTAACCCAGGGCCTGGTACTGGCGCCAGCGCTCGCGCAGCGGGCCGCGGGCGGCGGGGTCGGCGGGCACCACTTCCAGGACGCGTTCGCAGGCGGCGGTCCAGGCGGCGTCGCGCAGGTTGATCACCAGCGGGCGCGCCGGGGCCTCGATCTCCGGCGGGACGATCAGGACCGGGGTCAGCTCGTCCTCCTCGTCGCCGGCGATCTGGTGCGGGATGTAGGCGTCCGGCTCGAACGACCACAGCAGGTCGTCCAGTTCCTCGGCCTGGGCCGCGTCGCGCGCCAGCACCAGGGTGAACTGGTTGGTCGCGTAGGCGCGCTTGGCCAGTTCGCACACCAGCAGCAGTGGCTGCCCGGCGAACCGGGGCTTGGCGATCAGGTAGAAGTCGGCGCGGGGCATGGCGGGCCGCTTACGCGGCGCTTCCTTCGGCCGCGCGGTCCAGCAGCCACTGGCTCAGCAGGCCCACCGGGCGGCCGGTGGCCATGCCGCGCTTGCCCTCGTCGCTGGCCGAGCCGGCGATGTCCAGGTGCGCCCAGCGCTGGCCCTCGGTGAAGCGCGAGAGGAAGCAGCCGGCGGTGATCGCGCCGCCCCAGCGGCCGCCGATGTTGTAGACGTCGGCGAAGCTGGACTCCAGCAGGGTCTGGTACTCATCCCATAGCGGCAGGCGCCAGGCGCGGTCGAACACGTGCTCGCCGGCGGCCAGCAGCTCGTCGGCCAGGTCGTCGTGCTTGCTCATCAGGCCGGTGGCGAACTTGCCCAGGGCGACCATGCAGGCGCCGGTGAGGGTGGCCACGTCGACCAGGGCGGCCGGCTGGAAGCGCTGGGCGTAGGTCAGCGCATCGCACAGGATCAGGCGGCCCTCGGCGTCGGTGTTGCCGACCTCGATGGTCTTGCCGGACATGGAGGTGATCACGTCCGACGGGCGGTAGCTGTTGCCGTCGATCGCGTTCTCCACCGCCGGGGCGATCGCCACCAGGTTCAGCGGCAGCTGCATCTTCACCGCGGCGACGAAGGTGCCCAGCACGCTGCCGGCGCCGAGCATGTCGTACTTCATCTCCTCGATGCCGCCCTGGGTCTTCAGGTTGACGCCGCCGGTGTCGAAGGTGATGCCCTTGCCGACCAGCACGTAGGGCCTGGCCGCCTTGTCGGCCGCGCCGTTCCACTTCAGCACGACCAGCTTCGGACGGTTGGCCGAGCCGCGGGCCACGGCCAGCAGCGAGCCCATGCCCAGGGCTTCCATCTGCTGCTCGTCCAGGATCTCGGCCTCCACGCCCTCGTGGGCGGCGGCGAAGGCCTCGGCCTGCGCGGCCAGGTAGGCCGGGTTGCAGATGTTCGGCGGCAGGTTGCCCAGCTCGCGGGTGAAGGCCACGCCCTCGGCGATGGCCTGGCCCTGGGCGAGGGCGGCCGCATCGTCGCCGGCGATGGCCAGCGCGCGCAGGCCCGGCTCGTCCTTCTTCTTGCCCAGGGTGGCGGTGTAGCGGTAGGCGGCGTGGTCGGCGGCGACCACGGCCTGGCGCACGTTCCAGGCCGCGTCGCGGCCGGGGATGGCGACTTCGGACAGGGTGAACAGGGCATGCGCGACCGGGCCGGTCTTCAGCGCCCGCACCGCGTCGGCGGCGGCCTTCAGGTACTGCGGCACGCCGAACTTGGCCGGCTCGCCCAGGCCCAGCACCAGCACCCGCGGCGCGGCCACGCCCGCCAGGTCGTGCAGGACCAGGCTGCTGCCGGTACGGCCATTGAGGTCGCCGCGTTCCAGCAGGGCGCGCAGGCGCCCGCCGCTGGCCTCGTCGATCGCCTGGCCCGCGGGGGTGAGCGTCTTGTCGGCAAAGGCGCCGATCACGACGCAGTCGGTGGCGGCCGCCGCGGCGGCCTCGCGGTTCAGGGTGAATTGCAGGGCCATTGATCAGATTCCGGGAGCAGGTACGTACAATCGCGGATCGCCCCTCGATCATGGGCCGGGAGATCCCGGCCGGCGGGGTCCGCGAAGCGAACCCGGGATTTTATAGGACTGGCCCCGCCGATGCCGAAGCTCGACCGATACCTGCTGCGCGACTTCGTCCAGAGCTTCCTGGCGACCCTGATCGTGCTGCTCACGGTGAGCCTGGGCGGGGTGCTGGTGGACGTGCTGGGCGAGATCGCCGACGGCGGCCTGCCGGCGCGCCTGCTGCTGTCCCAGCTGGGCCTGCAGCTGCTGGTGTACCTGCCGCTGGTGCTGCCGCTGGCGCTGATGCTGGGCCTGATGCTGGCCGTGGCCCGGCTGTACCGCGATTCGGAGATGGCCGTGCTCAACGCCGTGGGCGTCGGCCCGCGGCGCCTGCTGCGGCCGCTGCTGATGGCGGTGCTGCCGGTGGTGCTGCTGGTCGGGCTGTGCTCGCTGTGGCTGGGGCCCTGGGCCCAGCGCACCGCGGCGAAGATGGTCGAGCAGGCCAACCGCAGCCTGATCGTGGCCGGGCTGGAGCCGGGCCGCTTCACCTCCCTGCCCGGCGGCGGGATCGTCTACATCGACGGCATGAGCGAGGATGGCCGCACCTTGCAGGGCGTGTTCCTGCAGCGCGAGCGCGAGGATCGGATCGACGTGGTCACCGCCAGCGGTGGAAGCCTGGAGTTCGGCGGCGATCGCGACCGTTTCCTGCGGCTTGTCGACGGACACCGGGTGGAAGGTCCGATCGGCGGCGGCCTGGACTTCCGCCTGATGCGCTATGCGGTCAACGAGGTGGCGCTGCCCGACCGGGCCGAGGACCGCGGCGAGGACGACCCCGCCATCGCCTCCACCCTGGACCTGTTCGGCGACGGCCGCCCGGCCGCGATTGCCGAGCTGCATGGCCGCCTGGCCCCGCCGCTGCTGGCCCTGGGCTTTGCCCTGCTGACCGTGCCGCTGGCGCGCAGCTCGCCGCGGCAGCAGCGCTACGGCCGGCTGATGCTGGGCTTCCTGGCCTACCTGGTGGGGCTCAACCTGATGTTCATCGGCGTGCGCATGCTGGCCGATGGCCGCCTGCCGGCACCGGCGGGCCTGTGGTGGCTGACCCTGCCGCTGCTGGCCTTCGCCCTGTGGCTGTACCTGCGCGACGGGCGCCTGCCGCGTCCGCGGAGGGTGGCGGCATGAGGTCCCTGGTGCGCCTGCACGACCTGTACATCGGCCGGGTGGTCCTGGCCTCGGTGCTGCTGACCTGGGCGGTGCTGGTTGGCCTGGACGTGGTCCTGGCCCTGTCCGGCCAGCTCGGCGACCTCGGCAAGGGCAGCTACGACTTCCCCACCGCGCTGGCGGTGGTGGCCTATTCGGTGCCGCGCCGGGCCTACACGATCTTCCCGTACGCGGCGGTGATCGGCTCGCTGCTGGGCCTCGGCCAGCTGGCCGGCACCTCGGAGCTGACCGCGCTGCGCGCGCTGGGCCTGTCGCGGCGCCGGCTGTCGATCTCGGTGGCCGCGGCCCTGGTGCTGCTGACCGCGCTGATGGTGCTGACCGGCGAGACCCTGGCCCCCTGGGGCCAGCGCCAGGCCGACCAGCTCAAGCTGGCGGCCAAGACCAACAACGTGGCCATGGCCCGTTACTCCGGCCTGTGGGCCCGCGAGGGCGACACCTTCCTCAACGCGGTCGACGGCCAGGAGCGGGTGGAGGGCGGCCAGCGCGTGCTGGAGCTGCGCGACGTGCGCCTGTACCAGGTGGGCGGGGACGGCCGCCTGCTGGCGCTGACCCGCGCCGGCATGGCCGTGCACGACGCCGGCGGCTGGAAGCTGCGCCAGGTGCGGCGGGTGGCGTTCGGCGAGGCCAGCGCGGTGCAGACCACCGCCGAGGAGCAGCGCTGGAATTCGGAGCTGGATCCCAACGCCCTGGCCGCCGGCGTGACCCGTCCGCGCAACCTCTCGGCCGCCGACCTGCAGGCCAGCATCGAGTACCGCCGGCGCAACGGCCTGGACGCACGCGACTACGAGGACACCTACTGGAGCCGCTGGTTCTACCCGTTGAACGTGCTGGCCCTGTGCCTGGCCGCGGTGCCGTTCGCGTTCGGCAGCCTGCGCAGCGGCGGCATGGGCAAGCGCCTGTTCCTGGGCATCGTGTTCTCGCTGGGCTTCATGCTGCTGCAGATGCAGTTCGGGCGGCTGGCCGGGGCGTTCCGCTTCGACTACCGCATCGCCTACGCCCTGCCGCCGATGCTGATGCTGGCCACCTCGTGGTGGCTGTTCCGGCGCAAGTCCGGCTGAGGCCTACTTCTTGCGCTTCGGCAGCCGCTCCAGGCCGGTACCGCTGGCGCGGTCGTGCCAGGCCAGGCGGCCGCGGTCGAACCAGGCCCACCAGAAGCCCAGCCCGCCGGCCAGCAGCGACAGCGTGCCCACCGCGTAGCGCAACCACAGCGCCCGCCATGACGGCGGCGCGCCGTCGGCCGTGCGCAGCCGCAGCCGCCACGGGCGCATGCCCAGGGTCTGGCCGCCGCGGCGCCAGCTGACGGTGGCGTACAGGCCGGTGACCGCCCAGCACGCGGACCACAGCAGCCAGGACATCAGGCTGAAGGGCTCGATGTTGTGGCGGGTGTCGCCGCCGTGCAGGGCCACGTCCAGCAGCACGAACGGGATCGCGGTCAGCATCCACAGTGCCACCACCGGCAGCAGGTCGTAGCACAGGGACAGCAGGCGGCGGAGGACCAGCGCCGATGGGCGCGCGGCGGAAGCCGCTTCGGCGGCAGGGGAGGGCTGGGCGGGGACGTGCATGCGGCAAAGGATAGCGGCGCGGCGACGTATCCTGTTGCGCGATGAAGCGCCGTTGCCCCGCCTGCCACGCCGCCGGAGCCGCCCGGTGAGCGACCGTCCCCGCACTGCGGCCGAGCGCCGCGGGCAGGCCATGGCCCTGCCGCCGCTGCGCGAGGACGATGCCCGCGCGATCGCGCGCTTCCTGGACGCTGCCTGGGCCGAGCGCGGCCTGGCCCGGGCCAGCCTGGAGGCCTACCGCCGCGACCTGGAGCTGCTGGCGCGCTGGCGCGACGGCGCCGGCGGCGGGCTGGTGGGCGCCGACCGCGAGGCGTTGTTCGCCTACCTGGCCTGGCGCGCGGACCAGGGCTACGGCCCGCGCAGCAATGCCCGCCTGCGCGCCTGCCTGCGCGCGTTTTACGCCCACCTGGTCCTGGCGGGGATCCGCCGGGACGACCCGGCCGCGCTGATCGACCCGCCCCGCCTGCCGCGGCCGCTGCCCAAGGCCATGTCCGAGTCCCAGGTCGCGGCCCTGCTCGCAGCGCCGGACGTGTCCACGCCCGAGGGGCTGCGCGACCGCGCCATGCTCGAGCTGATGTACGCCGCCGGCCTGCGCGTGAGCGAGCTGGTCAACCTGCCGGCCAATGCGGTCAACCTGCGCCAGGGCGTGGTCCGGGTGCGCGGCAAGGGCTCGAAGGAGCGGCTGGTGCCGCTGGGCGAGGAATCGCAGGACTGGCTCGAGCGCTACCTGCGCGAGGCCCGCCCGGTGCTGGCCGGCGGCCGTCCGGTGGCGCCCGACGCCAGCGGCGAGGTGCCGCTGTTCCTCGGTGCCGGCCGCAGCGCGCCGACCCGCCAGGACTTCTGGCGCGCGATCAAGCGCCATGCCGCCGCCGCCGGGATCGATCCACGCTCGGTGACCCCGCACGGCCTGCGCCACAGCTTCGCCACCCACCTGCTCAACCACGGCGCCGACCTGCGCGCGCTGCAGCTGCTGCTGGGCCACTCCAGCCTGTCGACCACCCAGATCTACACCATGGTCGCGCGCCAGCACCTCCAACGCCTCCACGCAAAGCACCATCCGAGGGGGTGAGCCCCTTTTGCGGCATGCCGCAAAAGGGGCGAACGCCCGGCCATGGATGGCCGGGCCGGGGCCTAAGCCGACGTGCGCCAGGGATGGCAGGCTCCCTGGGCCCCTGCCGGCGGGGGGGCAGGCGCCGCGATACCGCGGAGGAAGCGCCGGCCAGGCCCCGGTGCGGATCCGCTCATCGGCGCTGTGCCAGAATCCCCGGCCTCAGTCCCGACAGGTTTTCCGAATGTTCCGACCGCTTGCCGTCGCGCTGCTCTGCGCGATCAGCCTTGGCGCCTGTGCCCAGCCGGCTCCGTCCACGCCCGACAAGGCCGCAGGGGGCGCCAAACCGGGCGCTGCCGGCAAGGGCGGTCCCGAGCAGGCGGTGCGCGCCGCGCTGGCGGAGGTGGTCCCGGGCGCGGAGCCGGATTACCTCGGCGCGGCGCCGTTCCCCGGCTTCCGCGAGGTCCTGCTCGAGGGCCAGGTGCTGTACGTCTCCGACGACGGCCGCTACCTGCTGCAGTCGCAGCCGATCGACCTGAAGGCGCGCGCGCCGGCCGCCAGCCCGGGCCTCAACGCCTACCGCCGCAAGGTCCTGGCCGGGGTTCCGAAGGAGGAGCGCATCGTGTTCGCGCCGGCCAACCCGGCGTACACGGTGACCGTGTTCACCGACGTCGAATGCGGCTACTGCCGGCGCATGCACGAGCAGATCGCCGAGTACAACCGCCAGGGCATCGCGGTGGAGTACCTGGCCTTCCCGCGCATGGGCATGGCCAGCCAGGACTTCCGCGACATGGTCTCGGTGTGGTGCGCGCCCGACCGGCGCCGCGCCCTGACCGAGGCCAAGGCCGGCGGCCGGGTGCAGGCGCGCAGCTGCACCAGCCCGGTGGCGATGCACTACACGATCGGCCAGCGGGTCGGGGTCAACGGCACCCCGGCGGTGTTCGCGCCCGATGGCACCCAGCTGGGCGGCTACATGGCCCCGGCGGCGCTGCGCGAGGCGCTGGACCGCCTGGCCGGCAAGGGCGAGGGCGCCGGCGGGCGCTGAACCGCCGCTTCCGGCGCGGCCGCCACCGCGGCCGCCCGCGGCGAAGCCGGCGGCCGGGTCCGGTACAATGGCCGGCCTTTCCCAGCGACATCTCCCGGACATGATCGTCCTCGAGGGCGCGCCCGCCCTTTCGCCGTTCCGTCGGCAACGGCTCCAAACCCGCCTGCAGTCCCTCGTCCCCGGCCTGCGCATCGAAGGCGCCTGGCACGTCTACTTCGTCCAGCCGGGCGATGCCGCACCGGATCCGGACGCGCTCAACCGCATCCTCCAGGCCGGCCCGGAGCCGGCGCCGCGGGCCGAAGGCGCGCTGTCGCGCTACGTGGTGCCGCGCCTGGGCACGCGCTCGCCGTGGTCGAGCAAGGCCACCGAACTGCTGCAGGGCGCCGGCCAGCCGGTCGCCCGGGTCGAGCGCGGCATGCGCCTGGACCTGGCGGGCTGGCCGGACGACGCCGCCACCCAGGCCGCGCTCGGCAAGCTGCTGCACGACCCGATGACCCAGTCGCTGCTGGAGTCGCGCGAGGCGGCCTCGGCGCTGTTCGCCGCCCCGGCGCGGCGCCCGCTGGAGCGCATCCCGCTGGACGGGCTGGAAGCGGCCAACCGCCGCCTGGGCCTGGCCCTGGCCGAGGACGAGATCGAGTACCTGCGCGCGCGCTACGCCGAGCTGGGCCGCGATCCCTCGGACGTTGAGCTGATGATGTTCGCGCAGGCCAACTCCGAGCACTGCCGGCACAAGATCTTCAACGCCAGCTGGACCATCGACGGCAAGGAGCAGGAGCGTTCCCTGTTCCGGATGATCCGCAACACCCACCAGAAGGCGCCGCAGCACACGCTCAGCGCGTACAGCGACAACGCCGCGGTGATCGAGGGTCACGTGGCCTCGCGCTACCGCCCGGACCCGGCGACCGGCGAGTACCGCAGCGAGCCGCCGGTGCCCTCGGCGTTCCAGATCAAGGTCGAGACCCACAACCATCCCACCGCGATCTCGCCGTTCGCGGGCGCCTCCACCGGCGCCGGCGGCGAGATCCGCGACGAGGGCGCCACCGGCCGCGGCGGCAAGCCCAAGGCCGGCCTGACCGGCTTCACCGTGTCCCACCTGCGCATCCCCACGCTGCCGCAGCCGTGGGAGGGCGAGCGCGCGCTCAACCCGCGCATGGCCCCGGCGCTGGAGATCATGCTCGACGGCCCGCTGGGTGGCGCCGCGTTCAACAACGAGTTCGGCCGGCCGAACCTGCTGGGCTACTTCCGCAGCTTCGAGCTGCCGGAAGGCGAGGGCCCGGACGGCAGCAAGCTGGTCCGCGCCTACGACAAGCCGATCATGCTGGCCGGCGGCCTGGGCGCGATCGACCGCGTGCAGGTGGAGAAGATCCCGCTCAAGCCCGGCGACGCGGTGATCGTGCTCGGCGGCCCGGCGATGCTGATCGGCCTGGGCGGTGGCGCCGCCAGTTCGGTGGCCTCCGGCGAGAGCGCCGAGGACCTGGATTTCGCCAGCGTGCAGCGCGACAACCCGGAGATGGAGCGCCGCTGCCAGGAGGTCATCGACCGCTGCGTGGCGATGGGCGAGCGCAACCCGATCCACTTCTTCCACGACGTCGGCGCCGGTGGCCTGTCCAATGCCATCCCCGAGCTGCTGCACGACTCCGGCGTGGGCGGCGTGATCGACCTGGCCAGGGTGCCGACCGACGACCCGTCGCTGTCGCCGCTGGAGCTGTGGTGCAACGAGTCGCAGGAGCGCTACGTGCTGGGCATCCCGGCCGAACGCCTGGACGAGTTCGCCGAGATCTGCGCGCGCGAGCGCTGCCCGTTCGCCGCCGTGGGCGTGGCCACCGCCGAGCAGCGGCTGGTCGTGGCCTACGGCGCGACCCCGGGCAACATCCCGGCCGACCCGGCGATCGACCTGCCCATGGACGTGCTGTTCGGCAAGCCGCCGAAGATGCACCGCGACACCGTGCACCCGGCGCCCGCGCCGTGGCCGGCGCTGAGCACCGCCGCGCTGGACCTGCGCCAGGCCGGCCTGCGCGTGCTCGCGCACCCGACCGTGGCCGCCAAGAGCTTCCTGGTCACCATCGGCGACCGCAGCGTCGGCGGCCTGACCGCGCGCGACCAGATGATCGGCCCCTGGCAGCTGCCGCTGGCCGACTGCGCCATCACCCTGGCCGACTACGACGGCGTGGCCGGCGAGGCCATGGCGATCGGCGAGCGCACCCCGCTGGCCCTGCTGGATTCGGCCGCGGCCGCGCGCATGGCGGTGGGCGAGGCGATCACCAACCTGTGTGCGGCGCCGGTCGAGGCGCTGGAGCAGGTCAAGCTGTCGGCCAACTGGATGGCGGCCGCCGGCCACCCGGGCGAGGATGCGCTGCTGTACGACGCCGTGCACGCGGTGGGCATGGAACTGTGCCCGGAGCTGGAAGTCAGCATCCCGGTGGGCAAGGACTCGCTGTCGATGCAGGCGCAGTGGCAGGCCGACGGCCAGCCGCAGAAGTCGGTGTCGCCGGTGTCGCTGGTGGTCTCGGCGTTCGCGCCGGTGGCCGACGTGCGCCGGCAGCTGACCCCGCTGCTGGCCGCCGAGCCGGAAAGCGACCTGTGGCTGATCGGACTGGGTGGCGGGCGCCAGCGCCTGGGCGGCTCGGTGCTGGCCCAGGTGCACGCCGAAGGCCAGCTGCCGGCGTTTGGCGGCGAGGTCCCGGACCTGGACGACCCCGAGCGCCTGCGCAACTTCTTCGCCCTCATCCGCGATGCGCGCGAGGCCGGGCTGCTGCTGGCCTACCACGACCGCAGCGACGGCGGCGCCTTCGCCGCGCTGTGCGAGATGGCCTTCGCCTCGCGCCGCGGCCTGGACATCGTGCTCGACGGCTGGGGCGATGATCCGTTCCGCACCCTGTTCAACGAGGAGCTGGGCGCGATCGTGCAGGTCGCCGACGAGGACCGCGCCGCGTTCGCCGACCTGGTCGAGCGCCATGCCCTGACCGAGTGCGCCCAGCGCATCGCCCGTCCGACCGGCACTCCGCGCGTCCGCGTGCGCCATTCCGGCGCGCTGCTGGCGCAGTGGGAGTGGGACGAGCTGTTCGATGCCTGGTGGTCGGTCACCCACGCCATGCAGAAGCTGCGCGACAACCCCGACAGCGCCGACGAGGAGCGCGCGGTGGCGCGCGATTTCTCCGCCCCGGGACTG
Source organism: Pseudoxanthomonas sp. GW2 (assembly GCF_000283075.1). Classification (NCBI taxonomy): domain Bacteria; kingdom Pseudomonadati; phylum Pseudomonadota; class Gammaproteobacteria; order Lysobacterales; family Lysobacteraceae; genus Pseudoxanthomonas; species Pseudoxanthomonas sp. GW2. The sequence continues at coordinate 9,386 of NZ_ALIP01000143.1, read as the reverse complement.
AAGCCGCAGCTGAGCTTCGACCCGGCCGAGGACGTGGCCGCGCCGTTCATCAACACCGGCGCGCGGCCGCGGGTGGCGATCCTGCGCGAGCAGGGCGTCAACAGCCACATCGAGATGGCGCGCGCGTTCGACCGCGCCGGGTTCACCCCGGTCGACGTGCACATGAGCGACCTGGTCGCCGGCCGCGCCACCCTGGACGGGTTCAAGGGCCTGGCGGCGTGCGGCGGCTTCAGCTACGGCGACGTGCTTGGCGCCGGCCGCGGCTGGGCCACCTCGATCCTGGAGCGCCCGGAGCTGCGTGCCGCGTTCGCCGCGTTCTTCGCCCGGCAGGACACCTTCTCGCTGGGCGTGTGCAACGGCTGCCAGATGATGAGCCAGCTCAAGGACATCATCCCCGGTGCCCGCCACTGGCCGAAGTTCCTGCGCAACCGCAGCGAGCAGTTCGAGGCCCGCACCTCGCTGCTGGAGGTGGTGGAGTCGCCCTCGGTGCTGCTGCGCGGGATGGCCGGTTCGCGCATCCCGGTGGCGGTGGCGCACGGCGAGGGCCGCGCCGAGTTCGACTCGGCGGTGGACCAGGCGGCCGCGCGCGTGGCCCTGCGCTACGTGGACGGCGACGGCAACATCGCCACCACCTATCCGCTCAACCCCAACGGCTCGCCGGACGGCATCACCGGCCTGACCAGCGAGGACGGCCGCGCCACCATCCTGATGCCGCATCCGGAGCGGGTGGCGCGCACGGTCAACCTCAGCTGGCATCCGGGCGACTGGGGCGCCGACTCGCCGTGGATGCGGATGTTCCGCAACGCGCGCGTGTGGGTCGGCTGAGCCCCCCGGACATGGAGTGAACGACGGCGCCCCGGCGGGCGCCGTCGCGTATCCGGGCCGGGCGCGCGGCCCTGCTAAAGTTGCGCCGTTTCCAGAAGGAGTCCCGGTCCCGCCGTGAGCGACCTGCCCATCGTGCTGCTGCCGCTTGCCGCCGACGAGGACGCGCTGGATGCCTGCCTGGCCGCGCTCGACGCCGCCACGCCCGCCGGCACCCCGGTGTGGCTGGCCGACGACGCCCAGGCCGGCCCGCGCGGCGTGGCCCTGGTGGAGCGCTGGCTGCAGCGCACCCGGCTGCGCGCCGAGTACACCCGCCGCCCGCAGCCGGTCGGACCGGTCGCGCACCTGCAGCAGATGCTGGCCGCCTGCGGCGACGCCGACGTGGTGGTGCTCTCGGCCGACGCGCGGCCGCTGCCGGGCTGGCTGGCGCAGCTGGCCGCCTGCCTGGCGCGTGACGCCTCCATCGCCACCGCCACCCCGTGGTGCAATGCCGGCGAGGTCGCCAGCTGGCCACGCCTGGGCGAGGTCGCGCCGGCGCCGGCCGATCCGGCGCTGACCGCGCAGGCCTGCGCGGCGATGGCGCCGCGCCACCCGGAGCTGCCGACCGCGGTCGACCACGCCGTGGCCCTGCGCGGTTCGGCGCGCGCCCGCGCCGGCGGCCTGGACACGGCCAGTTTCGGCTCCTGGTATGGGGCCCTGGCCGACCTGTCGCTGCGCCTGGCCGGGCTGGGCTGGCGCAACGTGCTATGCGAAACCGCGTTCGTCGCCCGCGGCGGCGAGGGCGGGGCGGCCCAGGGCGACCTCGACCTGCTGGCCGCGCGCTGGCCGGCCTGGCAGGCACGGCTGGCGGACTTCCTGATGCGCGACCCGTTGCGTGCCGCGCGCGCCGAGCTGCAGGACCTGCACGCGCGCCTGCGCGACAGCCGCCAGGACGACCTGTTCGACGTTGCCGGGGCCAGCGCATGAGCACGCCGGCGGACATCGCCGCGGTGGTGGTCAGCTACCGCAGCGCCTCGACCCTGGACGCCTGCCTGCACCGGCTGCGCATCGCCGACGGGGTCGCCCAGATCCGGGTGGTGGACAACGGTTCGGACGACGGCACCCTGGAGATCGCGCGCCAGCACGCGGTGGCCGACCCGCGGGTGCGCTTCATCGCCAACCCCGACAATCCCGGCTTCGCGGTGGCCTGCAACCAGGGCGCGGCGGACACCGATGCGCCGTGGCTGGCCTTCGTCAATCCCGACCTGCAGGTGGAGCGCGACTCGCTGGTGCGCCTGCGCGCGCACGCGCTCGCCCATGGCGGGCCCTGCCTGCTGGGCGCGGACCTGTACGGCGAGGACGGCGTTCACGACGGCGCCGCGCGCCGCCGCGATCCGGACTTCGCGGCGATGCTGCGCAACCCGGCGGCCGCGGCGAAGCTGGACGTGGCGGCCGATCCGGAGCGGGTGCTGCAGCCGGTGGACGCGGTGTCCGGCGCGCTGATGCTGGTGCCGCGGGAGCTGTTCGGGCGCATCGGCGGGTTCGACGAAGGCTACCGCCTGCATGCCGAGGACCTGGACCTGTGCCGCCGCGCGCGCCGGGCCGGGGCACTGGTGGCGGTGGCCAACGACGTGGCCGTGCTGCACGTGCGCGGCGTGTCCAGCCGCTCGCGCCCGCTGTTCGTGGAGTGGCACAAGCACCGCGGGCTTTGGCGCTACTTCTCCCGTTTCGAGGCGCCCCGTCGCGGACCGCTGGTCCGTGCCGCGGTGTTCGCCGCGATCTGGGCCCATTTCCTGGCGCGGCTGCCGCGCATGTGGCCGCGTCGATGACGCTCCCGGAGGCGACCGTGCCGATCATTCCCTCGCTGCTGGACACCGACCTGTACAAGCTGACGATGATGCAGGCGGTGCTGCACCAGCATCCCGGCGCCCAGGTCGAATACCTGTTCCGCTGCCGCAGCGAAGGCGTGGACCTGGTCCCGTACCTGGACGCGATCTCCGACCAGATCGACGCCCTGTGCGCGCTGCGCGCCACCCCGGAGGAGCTGGACTACCTGCGCGGGCTGCGCTTCATCAAGCCGGACTTCGTCGACTTCCTCGGCCTGTTCCACTTCGACCGCAAGTACGTGCAGTTGCGCGCCAACCCGGACGAGAACGGCGGCATCGAGCTGCGCGTGCGCGGGCCGTGGCTGCACACCATCCTGTTCGAGGTGCCGCTGCTGGCGATCGTCAGCGAGCTGTACATGACCGGCACCTACGGCCCGCCGGACCGCGAGGAAGGCCTGCGCCGGATCCGCGCCAAGACCGCGCGCCTGCGCGAGGCGGTGGGCTTCGAGGACTGCGTGATCACCGACTTCGGCACCCGCCGGCGCTATTCGCACGCCTGGCACGGCGAGGTGCTGCCGCACCTGCGCGCCGAGTTCGGCAGCCACTTCGTCGGTACCTCCAACGTGTACTTCGCGCGCAAGTACGGCCTGGTGCCGCAGGGCACGATGGCCCACGAGTGGCTGCAGGCGTTCCAGGCCCTGGGCCCGCGCCTGCGCGATTCGCAGGTGGCCGCGTTCGATACCTGGGCGCGCGAGTACCGCGGCGACCTGGGCGTGGCCCTGACCGACGTGATCGGGCTGGATGCCTTCCTGCGCGACTTCGACCTGTACTTCTGCAAGCTGTTCGACGGCATGCGCCACGACTCCGGCGACCCGTTCGAATGGGGCGAGCGGATCATCGCCCACCTGCAGGCCCACCGGATCGACCCTCGCACCAAGACCCTGGTGTTCAGCGACGGCCTGGACATCGAGCGGGTGATGGCGCTGTACGACCACTTCCGCGGTCGCTGCCGCATGTCCTTCGGGGTCGGCACCAACCTCACCAACGACCTCGGCCCCAGGCCGCTGCAGATCGTGATGAAGATGGTCCGCTGCAACGACCAGCCGGTGGCCAAGCTCAGCGACAGCCCGGGCAAGACCATGGTCGACGACCCAGGCTACCTGGCCTACCTGCGTCAGGTATTCTCGGTGGCCGAGCCCCCAGAACGCTGATCCGGCGAGGGGTGTGACGCAATGCGTCAGAAAGTGGCGTAGTGCGTCAGCTGGCTAACTGAATACTGTGGCGCTGGTTTTTGCGACGTAATTCGCATATTTTTTTGTGCGCCGGTACTCGGTGCCGGTCTTGCGAAAGCTCGGGTCCGTATCCCCCTTCCCCCATTGCCCTGGCCTCGACCGGGGAGTTGCCGCATGAGCCCTGCCGACCTGCTGGACCACTACCGCTCCCGTTGCTGTTCGCCGCAATGGCAGGGCTTCGTGCGCGCGCTGTGCGAGGAACTGGAACAGGGGCTGGACGAGAGCGACCGCGCGCGCCTGATGGCGCGGCTCGGCGGGCGCTTCGCCGCAGCCCATCCGCTGCCCGAGGCGGCGACCCTGCAGGCGCTGCAGGACGCGGCCAACGCGGTGTGGGCGGCGCTGGACTGGGGCCGGGTGGAATTCGAGGAGCAGCCTGACTGCGTGCTGGTCCGGCACGGCGCCTCGCCGCTGGCGGCCGCGGGCGGAACCGGGCGGCCGTGGCTTGCCGCCTACCTGGAAGGCGTCTACCGCGCCTGGTTCCACGCCGCCGGAGGCGCGCCGGTGCTGGACGTGGTGTGTACCCAGGCCGATGCCGGCCATGTCGACAGCTACGTGCTGTGCCGCGTGACCTGAGGGCCTCCCCGATGCGCGACCCGAACTCCCCGAGCAGCGGCGACGACGACGTCGCCGGACTGTTCAACCGCCTCGGTGCAGACGGCGGGGTGGACTACCGCGATTTCGGCACCCGGCGCCTGCGGACGCCGAAGCCCGCGCCTGCGGCCGCGGCAAGGCCGGCACCTGCACCTGCACCTGCACCTGCACCTGCAACGGCAACGGCAACGGCAACGGCTCCCGCGATCGCGATCGGGGCCGGCGAAGACGCGTCCGTCGTCCCGGCAGCCCCGGCTGCCGCCCGCGCGCTGCCGCCGGCGCCGCGCACGCCGTTGCAGCAATTGTTCGACCGCCTGGCAGGGGCCAGCGCGGAGACCGGCAACGAGAGCCCGCTGCGGCGGCTGCGTGGCCACTGATCCAGCCAGGCGGGCGCCTGCCGGGTTCGGCGGGAACTGATCCGGGCGCCCGGACGCGACGAGGACATGCGAATGGGACTGGGGGACAAGCGGGAGGGAAGCGTCGTGGGCGGCAAGCTGGCGACCGCCGCGCTGTGGGTCGCCGGGCTGGCGCTGGTCGGCTTCGTGGCCAGCGTGCCGCTGGACGTGAAGCAGCAGTTCGTGCTGTCGGCGGCGGTGTTCGTCGCCGCGCTGCTGCTGCGGCGCAGTTCCAGCCGGCTGGTGGTGCTGGCGCTGATGGGTCTGTCGCTGGCCATGTCCACCCGCTACATCTGGTGGCGCCTGACCCGGACCATGGACGTGGGGACCCCCCTGGACCTGGTGCTGGGCAGCGGCCTGCTGGTGGCCGAGCTGTACGCCTTCCTGGTGCTGGTACTGGGCTACTTCCAGGTCGCCTGGCCGCTCAACCGCAGGCCGGTGCCGCTGCCCCAGGACCAGTCGCAGTGGCCGACGGTCGACGTGTTCATCCCCACCTACAACGAGCCGCTGGCGGTGGTGCGCACCACCGTGCTGGCGGCCTCGGTGCTGGACTGGCCGGAGGACAAGCTCAACGTCTACGTGCTCGACGACGGCCGCCGCGACGAGCTGCGCGAATTCTGCGAGCAGGCCGGCGTGCACTACCTGACCCGCACCAACAACAGCCACGCCAAGGCCGGCAACATCAACGCCGCGCTGAAGAAGACCTCCGGCGAATTCGTCGCCATCTTCGACTGCGACCACATGCCCTCGCGCTCGTTCCTGCAGGTGGCGATGGGCTGGCTGGTGCGCGACCCGAAGCTGGCGGTGGTGCAGACCCCGCACTACTTCTTCTCGCCCGATCCGTTCGAGCGCAACCTCGGCACCTTCGGCAAGGTGCCCAACGAGGGCCACCTGTTCTACGGCCTGCTCCAGGACGGCAACGACGCCTGGAACGCGACCTTCTTCTGCGGCTCCTGCGCGGTGATCCGGCGCGGCCCGCTGGAAGAGGTCGGCGGCGTGGCGGTGGAGACCGTGACCGAGGACGCGCATACCGCCATCCGCCTGCACCAGCGCGGCTACGGCAGCGCCTACCTGCCGATCCCGCAGGCCGCCGGCCTGGCCACCGAGAGCCTGTCGGCGCACGTGGGCCAGCGCATCCGCTGGGCGCGCGGCATGGCCCAGATCTTCCGGGTCGACAACCCGCTGTTCGCCCGCGGCCTGAGCTTCGCCCAGCGCATCTGCTACACCAACGCGATGCTGCACTTCTTCTACGGCCTGCCGCGGATCATCTTCCTCACCGCGCCGCTGGCCTTCCTGCTGTTCGGCGCGCACGTGATCCACGCCTCGGCGCTGATGATCCTGGCCTACGCGCTGCCGCACATCGTGCAGTCGGGCTTGACCAACCTGCGGGTGCAGGGCCACTACCGCAGCCTGCTGTGGAACGAGGTCTACGAGACCACCCTCGCCTGGTACATCCTGCTGCCGACCACCATGGCGGTGATCAACCCGAAGCTGGGCAAGTTCAACGTCACCGCCAAGGGTGGCCTGGTGCAGCGCAGCTACTTCGACACCCAGATCGCCAAGCCCTACCTGTTCCTGCTGGTGCTCAACCTCACCGGCATGGCCGCCGGCATCCTGCGGCTGGTGTTCGGCGGCTCCGAGGGCGAGGTGCAGACGCTGTGGCTCAACCTCGGCTGGACCGCCTACAACATGATGATCCTCGGCGCGACCATCGCCACCTGCAGCGAGCAGCGCCAGATCCGCCGCGCCCACCGCGTGCCGCTGCGCATGCCGGCGCTGCTGCACCTGCCGGACGGCACCAGCGTGCCCTGCCACACCATCGACTTCTCCACCGGCGGCATGGCCCTGCGCCCGGACGCGCCGCACCCGCTGGCCCCGGGCACCGAGGTCCAGGTCGAGCTGGGCCACCGCGGCCGCAGCTGCAGCCTGCCGGCGGTGGTGCGCCAGGACCGCGACGAGCACGGCCTGAGCATCGAGTTCCGCGAGCTGGACCTGGAGCAGGAGCGCTGGCTGGTGGCCTCCACCTTCGCCCGCGCCGACCTGTGGCTCTCGCAGTGGGGCCGCCACGACCGCGACACCTTCCTCGGTTCGCTGGGCGGCGTGCTGCGCGCCAGCATGCGCGGCTTCGTGGCGCTGGGCCGGCACGTGGCCAGCAGCAGCCGCGAAGGCTTCCGCGGCCCGCGCGCGGGGGAGAAGGCATGAACCCCAGCCACCGACCCTCCACCCAGACCACCACCGCCCGCATGCGCCTGAGAATCCCGGCCGCCTTCGCCTTCGCCTTCCTGTTCGGACTGGCCCATGCCCAGGACCCGGCCGCCGCCGCGCCGCAGGGCCAGGAGCTGCGCCAGAGCCGCGCCACCCTGCGCCAGCTGGGCGTGGACTACGAGATCACCCTGCGCGGCATCGAGGGCACCGCCGGCGTGCCGTTTCCGGTGCGCAGCGACCAGGTGGTCCAGCGCGCCACCCTGCACCTGAAGTACAGCTATTCGCCGGCGCTGCTGCCGGACCTGTCGCACCTGAAGGTCACGGTCAACGGCGTCACCGCGGCCACCGTGCCGGTGCCCGCCGAGGACGGCGGACGCGACCTTGAGCGCGACATCGAGCTGGACCCGCGCCTGTTCGTGGACCACAACTGGATCAACCTGCAGCTGATCGGCCACTACACCCGCGACTGCGAGGACCCGGACCACACCAGCCTGTGGGCCAACATCGACCGCGGCAGCTACATCGAGCTGGCCTGGGCGCCGCTGCAGCTGGCCGACGACCTGTCGCTGCTGCCGCTGCCGTTCTTCGACCCGCGCGACACCGCGCGCCTGGAGCTGCCGTTCGTGTTCGCCGGGCAGCCGTCCAACGCCACCCTGCAGGCGGCCGGCATCACCGCGTCCTGGTTCGGCGCCCTGGCCGGCTACCGCGGCGCGCTGTTCCCCGCCTACACCGGCATGTTGCCGGCCCAGGGCCACGCGGTGCTGTTCGGCACCCCGCGCAACCCGCCGCCGGGCGTGGAGCTGCCGGAGGTCGAGGGCCCGACCCTGGCCGTCGCCACCCACCCGCAGGACCCCAACGCCAAGCTGCTGCTGGTGCTGGGCCGCGACGAGGACGAGCTGCGCACCGCCGCCAGCGCGCTGGCGCTGGGCACCCCGCTGGCGGGCGAGCGTGCGCTGGTCCGCGACTTCCGCGAGGCCGCGCCGCGCAAGCCCTACGACGCGCCGGCCTGGCTGCCCGGCGACCGCCCGGTGCGCTTCGACGAACTGGTGCCGGACACGGCGGCGCTCAACGTGCGCGGCTACCACCCGGACCTGGTCCGGATCGGCCTGCGCCTGGCCCCGGACCTGTTCGTGTGGGAGAGCGAAGGCATCCCGGTGAACCTGCGCTACCGCTACACCCTGCCCGAGGGCGCGAACCGCTCGGCGCTGAACGTCAGCATCAACGACGCCTTCGTCGCCACCCTGCCGCTGGACGGGCGGCCGCGCGGGCGGGCGCTGCCGGTGCAGCTGTGGCACCAGGTCGCGCCGAAGGGCCGCATGCCGATCGAGCAGCCGCTGCGGTTGCCGACCGGCCCGTTCTCGGCCAGCAGCCAGCTGCGCTTCCACTTCTTCTTCGACCGTCCGGTGGCGGAGGCCTGCAAGAACACCTTCCCCGACGTGTCGGCGGCGATCGATGGCGATTCGACCATCGACGTCAGCGGCTTCGCCCACTTCATCGCCATGCCCAACCTGGCGGCGTTCGGCAACGCCGGCTTCCCGTTCACCCGCCTGGCCGACCTGGCCGAGACCGCGCTGGTGATGCCGGACAACCCCGGCGCCGACGACGTGGCCAATGCCCTGGCCCTGTTCGGGCGCATGGGTGCCTCCACCGGCTACCCGGCGCTGCGCGCGCGCGTGGTCTCCGCCGCCCAGGTCGAGCAGCACGCCGGGCGCGACCTGCTGGTGCTGGGTTCGCGCCGCAACCAGCCGCTGTTCGAGCGCTGGGCCGCGCACCTGCCGGTGGGCGGGCAGGGCGAGGACCGGCGCTTCGCGCTGAGCGACTGGATCGGGCGCAAGCTGCCGTTCCTCTCGCCGGCCGCCCGCCGCACCGACCTGCCGACCACCGCCGAGGTGGCGGTGCGCCCGGAGGCCGGGGACGTGGTGCTGATGGGCTTCGAGTCGCCGCTGCGCGCGCGCCGCAGCGTGGTCGCGCTGATGGCCGACGACCCGGCGCAGGCCACGCGCCTGTTCGAGGCCTGGTTCGACCCGCGGAAGCTGGCCCTGTTCCAGGGCAGCGTGGTCCTGCTGCAGCGGGACAGGCTGGTGAGCCTGGCCGGCAACCAGACCTACCACGTCGGCCGCCTGCCGCCGCTGACGGCGATGCGCTGGTTCTTCGCCAACCACCCGTTGTGGCTGGCGGTGCTGGTGTGCGCGGGCAGCCTGCTGCTGGCGCTGCTCGCGCGCGGGCTGCTGCGGCGCCGTGCCGCCGCCCGGCTGAAGTCGGGGGCTTGATGGAGC
>NZ_ALIP01000142.1:0-3269 GCF_000283075.1 Pseudoxanthomonas sp. GW2 | reverse complement strand
CGAACCGATGAGCCTGACCCGCCGCGAACTGATCAAGGCCACCGCGGCCGCGCTGGCGGCCGGTGCCGCGCCGGCGGCACTGGCGGCGCCGGGCGGCGGCACGGCCCCGGCATCGCGCGGCGCGGGGGCGGCGGATGCGGGCAGCTTGCCGGCGCCGGAGCGTCCGCTGCGCCTGTGGTACCCGCGGCCGGCCACGCGCTGGGTCGAGGCCCTGCCGCTGGGCAATGGCCGCCTCGGGGCAATGGTGTGGGGCGGGGGGCGCTCGGAGCGGCTGCAGCTCAACGAGGACACGCTCTACGCCGGCCAGCCCTATGACCCGGTGCCGGAGAGCGCGCTGCAGGCATTGCCGGAAGTGCGGCGCCTGCTGTTTGCCGGCCGCTACGCCGAGGCCGAGGCCCTGGCCGACGCGACCATGATGGGCCGGCCGCGCAAGCAGATGCCGTACCAGCCGCTGGGCGACCTGCGCCTGGATTTCCCCGGGATTTCCGACCTGGACGACTACCGGCGCGAGCTGGACCTGGACCGCGCCCTGGCCACCACCCGCTTCGGGTCCGGCTGGAAGCTGCAGCACACCCGCCAGGCCTTCGTTTCCGCGGCGGACCAGTGCCTGGCCGTGCGCCTGGCCACCTGCCAGCCGGGCCGGATTCGGGTGCGCATCGGCCTGGACAGCGACCACGCCGAGGCCGAAGTGGTGCATGACGGCGGCGACGGCCTGCTGCTGCGCGGGCGCAATGGCGACGCCTTCGGCATCGAGGGCGGCCTGCGCTTTGCTGCGCGGCTGAAGGTGCTGGCCAGCGGGGGCAGGTTGCGCCGGCGTGGCGAGCGCATCGAGGTCGACGGGGCCGACGAGGTGGTGCTGTTGCTGGCGGCCGCCACCAGCTTCCGCCGCTACGACGACATTGGTGGCGACCCGGAGGCGATCACCCGCGCGCAGCTCGATGCGGCGGCGCGCAAGCCGTGGGATGCATTGCTGGCCGCGCACGAGGCCGGGCACCAGCGCCTGTTCCGGCGCGTGGCCATCGACCTGGGGCGCAGCGCAGGGGAGCTGGCGGCACTGCCCACCGACGAGCGCGTGGCCCGCTTCGCCGAGGGCAGGGATCCGGAGCTGGTGGCGCTGTACCACCAGTTCGGGCGGTACCTGCTGATCTGCAGCTCGCGCCCGGGCACGCAGCCGGCGAACCTGCAGGGCATCTGGAACGACCTGCTCGCTCCGCCGTGGGAGAGCAAGTACACGATCAACATCAACACCCAGATGAACTACTGGCCGGCGGAGGCCAATGCGCTGCCGGAGTGCGTGGAGCCGCTGGAGCGCATGGTCGCCGAGCTGGCGCAGACCGGCGCGGACGTGGCCCGGCGCATGTACGGCGCGCCGGGCTGGGTGGTGCACCACAACACCGACCTGTGGCGCCAGGCCGCACCCATCGACGGCGCGCAGTGGGGCCTGTGGCCGATGGGGGGCGCCTGGCTGCTGCAGCACCTTTGGGACCGCTGGGACTATGGCCGCGAGCCCGGCTACCTGGAGCAGGTATGGCCGCTGTTCCGCGGCGCGGCCGAGTTCTTCGCCGCAACCCTGGTGGAGGACCCGGCCAGCGGCGCCATGGTCACCGCGCCGTCGATCTCGCCGGAGAATCCGCATCCGCATGGCGCCAGCCTGTGCGCCGGCCCGTCCATGGACGCGCAGATCCTGCGCGACCTGTTCGACCGCTGCATCGCCATCGCCGGCCTGCTGGGCGTGGACGCCGACCTTTCCGCGCGCCTGGCGACGCTGCGCGAACGCCTGCCACCGCACCGCATCGGCAAGGCGGGGCAGCTGCAGGAGTGGCAGCAGGACTGGGACATGGAGGCACCGGAGCCGGACCACCGCCACGTCTCCCACCTTTACGCCCTGCATCCCTCCAGCCAGATCAACGTGCGCGATACCCCGGCGCTGGCCGCCGCGGCGCGGCGCTCGCTGGAGCTGCGCGGCGACGAGGCCACCGGCTGGGGCATCGGCTGGCGCCTGAATCTGTGGGCGCGGCTGCGCGACGCCGAGCGCGCCTACAAGGTGCTGGGCATGCTACTCAGTCCCGCGCGCACCTATCCCAACCTGTTCGACGCGCACCCGCCATTCCAGATCGACGGCAACTTCGGCGGCACCGCCGGCATCACCGAGATGCTGCTGCAGAGCTGGGGCGGGACGGTTTTCCTGCTGCCGGCGCTGCCACGGGCCTGGCCACGCGGTAGAGTGTCCGGCCTGCGCGTCCGCGGCGCGGCCGAGGTCGCGCTGGAATGGGACGCGGGCCGGTTGCGCAAGGCCAGGCTCCAGGCCCATCGTGGCGGCCGCTTCCGGCTCGAATACCGGGAGCAGCCGCTGGAGCTGGAGTTGCAGCCGGGCGAGGCGGTGGAGGTGGGGCCCAGGGGCGCACGGCTGGTGCGCCTGGGCTGAACCTCGCGACAAACCACACGCCGGGCTTTGCCCGGCACCCAGCACTTACTGGAGGGACCGCGGATGGCGGGCATTGGCAACACGGCACCTGGCGCGGCGCAAGCCGAAGCCGGCAACGAGAACACCTTCTTCATCATCCTGATCAGCCTGGTGGCCACCATTGGTGGCTTCCTGTTCGGCTACGACAGCGGCGTGATCAACGGCACGGTCGACGGCCTGGTGGCGGCGTTCAAGTCCGACGCGGCGGTGACCGGCTTCAACGTGGCCTCGATGCTGCTGGGCTGCGCGGTCGGCGCCTGGTTCGCCGGCACCCTGGCCGACCGCTACGGCCGGCGCACGATGCAGCTGTGGGCGGCGGTGTTCTTCATCGTATCGGCCTGGGGCTCGGGCATCGCCACCTCCTCGGCCGAGTTCGTGGTGTACCGGGTGATCGGCGGCTTCGCCGTGGGCGCGGCCAGCGTGCTGTCGCCGGCGTACATCGCCGAGGTGGCGCCGGCGCGCTACCGCGGCCGGCTGGCGACGCTGCAGCAGATCGCGATCATCTCCGGCCTGTTCTTCTCGTTCCTGAGCAACTGGTGGCTGGCGCGGCACGCCGGCGCCTCGACCGAGGTGCTGTGGTGGGAGTACGAGGCCTGGCGCTGGATGTTCTGGGCCGAGCTGGTGCCGGCGTTCCTGTTCCTGGTGGCGCTGTTCTTCATCCCGGAGAGCCCGCGCTACCTGGTGGCGCGCGGGCTGAAGGACAAGGCCGGCAAGGTGCTGGCGCGGCTGTACGGGGCCGAGGTCGGGGTGCGCAAGCTGGTCGAGATCGACGCCTCGCTGGCATCCGACCACCACCGGCCGCGGC
>NZ_ALIP01000141.1:0-1834 GCF_000283075.1 Pseudoxanthomonas sp. GW2 | reverse complement strand
GCCGGGTCGCCGCGGGGCCATTCACGCTGGCGGGTATTACTCGGACTTGTTGCCCAGCTGCGCACGCAGCAGCGCGCCCAGGCTGGTGGTGCCGGCGGCAGCCTCGGCGGCGGCCTTGTTGTACTCGGCCAGGGCCTCGGCGGTCTCGGCCTCGTCCTTGGCCTTGATCGACAGCTGCAGGGTACGGCCCTTGCGGTCCATGCCCACGAACTTGGCCTCGACCTTGTCGCCGACCTTCAGGTACTGGGTGGCGTCGTCCACGCGCTCGTTGGCGATGTCGCGCGCGGCGACGTAGCCCTCGATGCCGTCGGCCAGCTCGACCACGGCGCCCTTGGCGTCGACTTCCTTCACCACGCCCTCGACCTTGGAGCCCTTCGGGTGCGCGGCCATGTACTGGCCGAACGGATCCTGCTCCATCTGCTTCAGGCCCAGCGAGATGCGCTCGCGCTCCGGGTCGACGGCCAGGACGACGGCGTCCAGGGTGTCACCCTTCTTGAAGTTGCGCAGCACGTCCTCGCCGGTGGTGTTCCAGCTGATGTCGGACAGGTGGACCAGGCCGTCGATGCCGCCTTCCAGGCCGATGAAGATGCCGAAGTCGGTGATGGACTTGATCTGGCCGGTGACCTTGTCGCCCTTCTTGTGGATGGCGGCGAAGGTCTCCCACGGGTTGGCGGCGACCTGCTTCATGCCCAGCGAGATGCGGCGGCGCTCCTCGTCCACGTCCAGGACCATGACCTCGACCTCGTCGCCGACCTGCACGACCTTGGACGGGTTGACGTTCTTGTTGGTCCAGTCCATCTCGGACACGTGCACCAGGCCCTCGACGCCCGGCTCGATCTCGACGAACGCGCCGTAGTCGGTGACGTTGGAGACCTTGCCGAACACGCGGCTGTTGGCCGGGTAGCGGCGAGAGATGTTCTCCCACGGATCCTCGCCCAGCTGCTTCAGGCCCAGCGAGACGCGGTTGCGCTCGCGGTCGAACTTCAGCACGCGCACTTCCAGCTCGTCGCCGACGTTGACCACCTCGGACGGATGGCGCACGCGCTTCCACGCCATGTCGGTGATGTGCAGCAGGCCGTCGATGCCGCCCAGGTCCACGAAGGCGCCGTAGTCGGTCAGGTTCTTGACCACGCCCTTGAGCTTGGCGCCCTCGACCAGCTTCTCCAGCAGCTGCTCGCGCTCCTCGGAGTGCTCGCTCTCGACCACCGCGCGGCGGGAGACGACCACGTTGTTGCGCTTGCGGTCCAGCTTGATGAGCTTGAACTCCAGCTCCTTGCCTTCCAGGTAGGCCGGATCGCGCACCGGACGGACGTCGACCAGCGAGCCCGGCAGGAACGCGCGGACGTCCTTGATGTCGACGGTGAAACCACCCTTGACCTTGCCGCTGATGCGGCCGGTGATGGTCTCGTTCTTCTCCAGCGCCTCTTCCAGCTCGTCCCACACCATCGCGCGCTTGGCCTTCTCGCGCGACAGCACGGTCTCGCCGAAGCCGTTCTCGATCGAGTCGAGCGCGACCTTGACCTGGTCGCCCACGCCAACGTCGATCTCGCCGTTCTCGTTACGGAACTGCTCGATCGGCACGATGCCTTCGGACTTCAGTCCGGCGTTGATCACCACCACGTCGCCGCGGACGTCCACGACGGTACCGGTGACGATGGCGCCCGGCTTCAGCTTCGCCAGGTTGGCCTGGCTCTGTTCGAACAGCTCGGCAAAAGATTCGGTCATTAGTGAATACTCGGTTGAACACACGGACGGAGCCCCATCACCCGATGGCCGCCCCGTCCCCCTGTAGCAGGCCCGTACCGGCGCCCTGTGTGGTTGGTTGATGGACCCC
>NZ_ALIP01000140.1:0-63129 GCF_000283075.1 Pseudoxanthomonas sp. GW2 | reverse complement strand
GGTTTCCATGGGGCTCTCCGTGCGTGGTGAAAACGACTGGATACCACCCTGCCCGCGCGGCTGCCCATGCGGGAAGTTGGCATGACCTCCGGCCCATCCCCGCGGCAAGGCGGGCGCCGCCGGACGGCAAAAAAATGGCCCACCGGTGAGGGCGGGCCAAGGTACTACAGGGAGGTGTCCGTTCGCGCTTAGAACTTGTAGCTCGCGCCCACCAGCCAGGTGCGGCCCCACTCGATCGTCTCCAGCGGACGGTCCTTGGTGCCGGCGTAGGTGTGGTAGCGCGAGTTGTTCAGGTTGCTGCCCTGCAGGTACAGGCTCAGGCCCTGCAGCGAACTGCCCTGGGCGAAGCTGTAGGCCACCTGGGCGTCGATCACGTCCTCGCCCTTGACGTAGCGCAGGGTGCGGACGCCGTCGAAGTTGCCGATCTCGCCGATGAAGTCCGAACGCTTGCGCTGGTTGACGCGGATCTCGAAGCCGTTGTTCTCGTAGTACGCGGTGAAGTTGTACACGCGCTTGGACAGGCCCGGCAGCATGATCGGATCACTGCCCACGCTGCTGGCGCTTTCCGGATCCAGGATCTGGATGTCGCTGTCGTTGTAGCTGGCGCTGGCCACCACGCCGAAGCCGCGCAGGGCGTCGGAGAACAGGTCCAGCGGCAGCGACGCGGTCAGCTCGGCACCACGCAGGCTGCCACCCTGGCCGTTGAACGGCGCGCTGTAGTTGCCGGTGTTCTGCACCGGGATGTCGATGGTGTCACCGTTGACCGCCAGCCACTGCTCGACCTGGTTGGTGAAGTCGTAGCCGTCGCGGGTCTGGGTGTAGATGTAGCTGCGCAGGTCCTTGTAGAACACCGCGGCGGCCACGTAGGCGCGGTTGCCGAAGTACTTCTCCCAGGACAGGTCGATGGCGTTGGCCACCCACGGATCCAGGTTCGGGTTGCCGCCGCTGGCGCCCGGACGGCCGGTGCTGGTGTCCACGCCGAACTCCATCGAGGCGCGCAGCTGGTCGACGCGCGGACGCGCGACCTGGCGGGCCATGGCGAAGCGCAGGGTGTTCTCCGCCGGCAGCTCGAAGGACAGGTTCAGGCTCGGCAGGAAGTCGGTGTAGCTCTTGCCGTCGGCGATCGGGATCACCTGGCTGCCGACCGGCTGGCTCTCGTCCCAGTAGTTGGAGCTGGAGAACTGGTCGACGTGCTGGGCCTGGATGCCGACGTTACCGCGCACCGGGATCTCGCCGATCATCGCGTTGATGTTGGCGCGGAACCAGGTGGTGGTGATCTCTTCCTCGACCGCCCACTGCTTGGGCACCAGGTAGGACTCGGCGGTGGTCGGGTTGAACTCCATGTAGCGGGCCACGGCGGCCGGCACGTTCCAGGCCGGGATCAGGCCGGCGCCGGCGAAGCCCAGGTTGACCGGGGCGTACTGCAGGTCGGCGGCGATGCTGGTCTCGCCCTGCGCACCGAGGTTGATGTTGCCCTCGGCCTGGGTCTTGCGCTTGCGGCGGTCGGCGAAGTTGGCACCGATGTCGAAGTCCGACAGCCAGTTGCCCATGCTCTCCGGCGCGTTGAAGTTGGCGGTCAGGCGGAAGCTGCGCAGCTCGTCGTCCACGTGCGGGACCTTGCCGTAGCCGGAGCCGTAGATGGTGTTGGTCAGGTACAGCTGGGACGGGTCGGAGTAGTCCATGCCCGGGGTCAGCTGCGGGAAGCCGTTGCCGGAGAAGTCCAGCGCCACCGAGTCAAGCTGCGGGGCCGGCAGGCGCTGCAGGTTGTTCTCCAGGTTGGTCTCGTCGCGCTCGGCCTTGGACCAGCTCACGTCGGCCTCGATGCGCACGCTTTCCAGCGTGATCTCGTTCTTCCAGCCGAAGGCCTTGATGTTGTCCTCGCGGTGGTTGTACATGCCGCGCACCAGCGGGTAGACGTTGCGCGCCACGCCGCCGACGAAGCTGCCATTGCCGTTGACGCGCACGTCGTCCACGTCCAGGCGGTCATAGCCACCGTTGTAGTCGCCCAGGTGGATTTCCAGCTGGTTGGCGGTGTCGTACTCCTCCGCGTCGGTGTAGAACGCGTCGAGGGTGCTGGTCCAGGTGTTGTTCGGACGGTACTGGATGGTCGCCATCAGGCCGTCGCGCTTGGCGTTGCCGGTACGGCGCAGGGCCTTGATGCCGTCCGAGTACCAGGTACCCGGATCCACGCCCGGGCGCCAGCCGTCACCGATCTGCTGCCACGGCTCGTACAGGCCGACCTGGTTCTCCTGCTTGGCCATGTCCGAGTGCGAGTAGCCCAGGGCGATGCCCAGGGTGCCGTCGGCGAACTTGTCCACGAAGCTGACGTTGAAGCGGTTGCCGTACGGGTCCACGCCGGCGGCTTCGCCCAGCGAGTTCTTCTGGTAGCGGCCGCTGACCGAGATCACGCGGTCGCCGTAGCTCAGCGGACGCACGGTCTGCATGTCGATGGTGCCCGACAGGCCCTGGCCGATCAGGCCGGAGTCCGGGGTCTTGTAGACGGTGACGCCGTTGATCAGCTCGGACGGGTACTGGTCGAACTCGACGCTGCGGTTGTCGCCGGTGCTGACCAGCTCGCGGCCGTTGAGCAGGGTGGTGGCGAAGTCCGGGGACAGGCCGCGCACGCTGATGACCTGGGCGCGACCGGCGACGCGCTGCGCCGCCAGGCCCGGCAGGCGCGCGATCGACTCGGCGATGCTCACGTCCGGCAGCTTGCCGATGTCCTCGGCCGAGACCGCCTCGACGATGGAGGTGGAGTCGCGCTTGACCGAGATCGCGCTCTCGATGCCGCGACGGATGCCGGTGACGGTGACCGTATCGAGGTTGGTGGCGTCGCCGCTGTTGTCCTGGGCGTTCACGCCGGCCGCGCTCAGCGCGATGGCAGACGCCAGCGCCGCGCTAAGCATGTTGCGCTTGTGATGCATGTCCCCTCTCCAAGGAAGTGGTGTGCGATGGCCGGGTACGTCGCCTTGCGATCGCCCGGTCCTTTAAGCGCCCGGGACCTGCCCGGAGCGTGCGGCAATGGTAGTGGCCGGTCACACTTGCGGAAGCCTTGTGCATACGTATTCATGGCCCCGCGCAGGCGTTTTTTGCCCTTCCTGCGGTGCCCGCGGAAAAGACAGCGCTGGACATTCCCGCCATGACATGCCAGCGCGATGCCGCCGCACATCGACGCAGGCAAGCGCCGGGCACTGCCCGCGTTCGCAAACCGCTTCCGCGTAGTCAGGGCAGGCGAAGCGCGCCGCGCCGCTACAGTGCCCAGCACGCTGGCGGCGCCCGACGCGTCGCCACGCGGCGCGACATTGCCGCCGGATCCGACCTTCGCAGCCCGGGTAGGCGAAGCGCACTCGTGAGCAACGCACCCGCCACGCCTGGCTGCCCTGGCCTGGGCGACACCGCCCGCCGGCTCACCCGCCCCGGCAGCGCTGCCAGCCCCTGTCCCGGGCCATGACCTGCTCCCAGCCATCCTCCAGCCGGCGCATGGCCTGCCCGCCAACGCAGGCATACCCGAGCTGGCGGGCCTCGGCGCTCCCCAGCGGCGGCAGTTCGATCACGCTGCCCGAAGGCGCCGGCCGCCCCTGGAGCCTTGCGTCCATCTGCACCAGCGAGCGCTCGATCCCCTCGCAGAAGGCCACCATGCGCGGATGTGGGTGGCTCCGGAACTGCTCGCAGTTCATGGGCGTCGTATCACGCGCCATCACGTTGGGTGGCTGCCGCGGCACGTACGCCGGCGGCCTGTATTCCCCGCGAGGCCCCTGCGCACGCACGGTCTGCGCCTGCGCGCACACCGCGGCCAGCAGCGACAGTGCAAGCGCCAGCCAAGGCGCCAGTCCCGTTCCCCGCATCATCTCCCCCTGCGACAACGCCCTTGTCCCCGATCCGGCCCCTGCTTTCGCAGCCTGGCCGGATCGGGCACTCCTTCCTTACGGAGCCTCCTCCCACACCCGCCCCGACACGGTGCCGCCCTTCTCCACCATGAAGACCTCCACCGCGAAGACCTGGTACGTGGGATCGTCGCTGGCGTCGAAGTTGTCCATGTCCGGCAGCTTCCAGCCATTGCGCTCCCAGGCGGCGACGTGGTCGGCGAAGATGATCTTGTGGTCCTGGCCCAGCGGCAGCTGCTCCTTGGGCTTGCTCCAGTACTGGTAGAACGTGGCGGTGTTGTTGATCGAGGGCTTCTCGCGGCGCACGGTGCGGATGGTGGGGTATTCCACGCCATTGCTGGTGAAGCTCACGCCCTCCTCGCCCCCCTGCCCCGGCGTGCGGACGCCGCGCTGGACCACGTAGTACTCCACCAGGTGGGCCGGATCGCTCGGGTCCATGTCCTTGTTGTAGCCCCAGCCATACAGGGTGACGTAGCTGGCGCCGGAGTCCTCGTTGAGGTGGTAGCCGATCACGCGGTTGCGGTCGCCGCGCTCCCAGCCCGGGCCGCCGACGTAGTTGTAGTCGCCGCCCACCCAGTCGATCCTGAAGTTGCCCTGCTCGTCCAGCTTGAACGAGGCTTCGCCGCCGTCCTTCCAGTGGGTGAAGAACAGGTCGCCGACGTGGCCGGTGGCATGGCTCTGGGTGAGCAGGGCCTCGCCCTCGAAACGCCGGGTGTAGGCCTTGAACTTGGAGATCGGCGGCTTGGCCTGCCCGGCGGCGGCCTGCCCGGCCTGCGGCTGAGCCACCTCGGCGGCAGCATCGGGCGCAGAGGAAGAATCGCAGCCGGCGAGGCCCAGGATCAGGGCGGAAGTCAGGACAGCCTGAGTGAATCGACGGGTCATGAGATACCGGTAGACATGGGACGAGGGGGCAGCATGGCCTGCCCGTGCCGTTTAGCCAAGTGCAGGTGTCATGGGGAAATGCGGGGCAATGCGCGGCGGGACGTGCTTCTTGGGGTTGATGCTTTCCACGCGGCGCGTGCCCGGCTAACCAGCCGGACACGCCCTGCCGCGGTCAGGCCCGCTCGAAGTGATAGATCTCCACGCTTGCCGGGGCGATGGTCAGCAACCCGGCCGAGGCGTCGAACGTGGACTCCCTGGCACCGACTTGCTCCGGCTCCCCGAGCGGGTTCTTCGCGTCCGGGCCGGGGCCGCTGAACTTCCAGCAGCGCCCCGCCGCCTTGGGCCTGAAGCCCTGCAGCGCGAGCGAGAAGCTGTGCGGCGCTTCGGTGCCGTTGACCACGGCCACGGCCAGGGTCCGGCCATCGGCGGTCAGCGCCGCGGACACGTCCAGCGGATACGTGTCGCCGCCGGTATTGACGCTGGGCTGGTCACCGCCGACCGGGTACTTCGGCGCGGGCGTGGGCGAATTGCCGTTGACCACCACCGGCACGGTGCCAAAGCGCTCCTGGTAGAACTGGAACATCCGCCCCTTGATGCTGATCTGCGAGCGCGTGCGGTCGAAGTTCATCCACGCGGTGGCCATGGTGTAGCCGGCCATCGCGATGAAGTCGGTGTGGCGGAAGAACTCGTGGAACGCGGCGGCAATCGCCAGGGCTCCCTTGAGGTCGTCCTCGAAGTGGAAGGCCCATTCGTCGAAGAACACCTTGACGCTGCCCTTCTCCAGTTCCGGGAAGTGCTTCTTGTACTGCTCCCAGGCGTCCACCATGGTGCGGATGCGGTCGGGCATCTGGTGCACCCACTCGTTGAGCGTCTGGGTCACATCCACCAGCTTGCCGGTGGCCAGGTCGAAGCGCTTGCCAGCCGGCGGATAGGCGTGGGTGCCCAGTGCGTCGAACCTGCCCCAGCTGTCCTTGAACATGCCGTAGGCCCAGTCGCGGTCGGAGCCGACATGCACCTGCGGCTGGCCTTCGATGAAGATGCCCTGGCCGGTGGTCATCTCGTCGACGAAACCACCGGGGGCCACGATGTAGATGTCCGGGTCCACCTTGCGCATGGCGTCCACGAACATGTTGTGCTTGACCGTGTACTGGTCACGGGCCATGTGCCCGTACTGCCAGTGGCCGTACATCTCGTTGCCCACCGCCCAGTACTTCACGCGATAAGGCTCGGCGCGACCATTGGCCGCCCGCTTCGCGCCCCACTCGGTGTCGGCGCTGCCGTTGACGTACTCGACCAGCTGGGCGCCGGAGCGCGGATCGCCGAAGCCGGTGTTCACGCACCAGAACGGCTCGCACCCGATCAGCTCGCACAGCTGCAGCAGCTCGTCCACACCTACGTCGTTGGGCTGTACGGCGTTCCACACCGGATCCAGGATGGGCGGGCGCCTGTCGGGGTCGCCAATGGTGTTCTCCCAGTCGTACGCGGAGATGAAGTTGCCGCCCGGCATACGCAGGATGTGGCAGTTCATCTGTTTCATCAGGGCCACGGTGTCGGCGCGGAACCCGCGCACGTTGTCCGCCGGCATCAGCGAAACCGCCCCCACGCCGAAGCGGCCACGGCCCTGGCCAACGATCTCCAGGCGCGCGTCGGTGGTGTCCGCGCCAGGCTCGAAACGGAAGCGTTGGGTCTGCCACTGCGACGACGCCCGCACCCGGGTGGAAAGCGTCTTGCCGCCATCTCCCCTGACCAGCCTGACGGTGACCGTCACCCCCGGGTCGGCCCACAGGACGATGCGGCCGTCGTAAGGCGTACCGGATTTCAGGGCCAGGCCGTGCTGCACCATCCCCCGCTCCTGCGAACCGTCGACGGTGACGACCGGGCTGTGCTCGCCCACCCAGGCCCGTTCGGTATCCAGCGTGATCGCGGAGACCGGCCCGATGGCCACCCACTTCTCCATGAAGCCCATCGCGCCGCGGCGATCATCCGGCTTGCGGGCACGCTCGGCCAGGACGCCGTAATAGAACTTGCGGTCGTCAAGCGTCTCGCTCCACAGGCTGTGGTTGATCAGGTTGCCGATGTGCTCGATGAAACCGCCGTAGATCATCGGCGGGATAGGCGGACGCGTGGCCCCGGTATCGATCGTGGCCCGGATGCCACCGGAGGCCGCGAACACCGGCGGAAGCCACGCCGCCACGCCCAGCGCCGCCGAGCCCAGCAACAGGTTGCGCCGCATCAGGTCCACCTTGTGTTGATGCTCCATCAGTCCTCACCTCCCCATGGTCCGTTCGGGTTGCTGCGGGCACGGCGCCAGCTGCCGCCGTGCCGCGGCCAGGGGCATCGCCCCGCGCCGGCATAGGATAGCCACGGCCGTGCGGCCGCTGCCCGGCCACAGCAATGCGAATAACGCACGGAAACATGCCAATCCCGACATGGCACGGACGCACCGCGGCCCGCTTCTTGCCGGCCCGACGA
The DNA here is from genome assembly GCF_000283075.1 of Pseudoxanthomonas sp. GW2. Taxonomy (NCBI): domain Bacteria; kingdom Pseudomonadati; phylum Pseudomonadota; class Gammaproteobacteria; order Lysobacterales; family Lysobacteraceae; genus Pseudoxanthomonas; species Pseudoxanthomonas sp. GW2. The sequence continues at coordinate 55,891 of NZ_ALIP01000140.1, read as the reverse complement.
CAGATCCGGCCGGCCCAGTTCGGCGCCAACTACCGCGCACCAGCAAGCCAGCAACCCAGTAGCCTTCAACCTTGAGCTTTAGCAGTAATCACCAGTACGGCCTGCGGGGGCAGGTCATACCTGGTCCAGCTACCGGCGAAACGCCCTTGGCGCACACGACTCCGGGATCACCCCGCCCCCACCATCTGACCCTTGCTGGCGATCTGGTCGGAAGACCGCCTAACGCGCACGGTTTCGCCGGGCACTCGACCAGGTGAGAGAGCCGGACTACGCGATCACAACCGCCGGAACAAAGCCTTCGGCAACGATTGATTCCGGAGACAGATCGAAGCGCTGACCGGAGAAGCCTGGAGATAAAGCGCTGCGATCGGTCACTCCCAGCGCCGGAGGAATGAACCTGATCACCTTTGTGCCCGTAGCGTTTACATACTGCCGCGGGCGAACCCAAAAGTGACATAACCCGTTGCCTGCTTCTTCACTACTCATCAGCGGGAGGACCAAAACAAAGCCTTCGCCAACAATCGAGTCGGGCGACAGCTCGAAGCGACGGCGGAAAAGCCTGGACGTCGCCCTCGTGACCGGCCGCGCTCAGTGCCGGAAAGTGAACCTGATCCCTCTCTTCGCACTCTGAGCCCTATTCCCACAACCGTTTGGGCCGTGTAGCCGGGGTCATTCCACACCACCCCCTCCTACGTCTATCTGGTCAATCCGGTCGCACAGTTCCTCCGCCAACGAGATGAAATAGTTGATTGCATCCCTCGCTCGCTGGTACTCGGCCAAGTTCGCCTCATAGCTTTCTTCGAGCGCGAGGGGCTGCTGGCTTCCCATCGCGTAGGCGACCACCTTCTCCGTCACATGTTCTGTGTAGATGTAGCTGCCGTCATTCTGGCGGACCATATCCCAGCGCGGCACGATCGAGCGGATCGCGCGACGCACATCACCCAGCATGAAGCGCGGAGAGAAGGAATGGGCCGAGAGGTTCCGGTAGTTGCACGTGAGCCGACGGTATTCGTCACCGTCAAGCACAGCCAAGGCTTGCTGGAAAGGCGGGAACTTCGACCAACGCACCCCCAATGCGCCCAATTGTCGGCGCCGGTCAGATCGCCGAAGGGGCATATCAGGCTGCGCATCCTGTGCGAGCTGATCGGGCTCTTCCGGAAATACCCGCTGATTCGCTTGATGGAGAAGGTTTTCAGTCGTCAGCGCTAAACGGTCGGCAAAGCCACTGGGCTGGAGCATGCAGTAGTAGGCAACCGGCTCCAAGAAATGGTGGAGGATTTCCCACTGCTTCTCCTCGTCGTCATAGCTTGAGACAACATGGTTCCATGCCTGCCATTTCGTGGAGACGCACTCCCCAAGCATTGAGCGAATTGATGCTCTCGCGCACTTCACTCGCTGCACCCCAGTGCCACGCACAAGTGCCCTTGGTCGCGTCGATTCGGTCTACGATGTCATAACTGGTCAGCCCAGGATGCCGCCACCGGATCGACTCGATGATGTCAAGGTAGCGGGCATAGGCTTAAAGGGAGAAGGCCTTCCATGCCCGCCACTGTTCTTCTGCCTCTCGGCTAACCGATGAAGCCTCGTCCCCCGCACTTGGTGCACTAGTTTCCTCACTCCGCGTCACAGCAGTCTCCAGGTACCTCTACGCTTGAAGAAGATGCGAGTCCGCCAGCCAGCCTTTGCTGAAGACGGTACCAAACCGAACCGGACCAAGGGGAAGGAGGGGGTCGACCGCGTTGCCTCGTCGGCTCAGACTCGAACTGCCCGGCGTCCCGCTACACGTCACCCAGTGCGGCGCGAACCGCTGTGCCATCTTCCCCGACGACGAGGACCGGCACCACTACCGCCGTGTGCTTCGCGACGCGAGGCGTGCCGCCGGCATGGGGTCTGCGTCCATGCCTTTGTCCTCGTGGGCAATCATGTCCACTGCTGCTCTCAGCCGTGCAGCGCGGCGTGATCTTCCAGGCGCTCCGCCGCGCGGGCAAGTCCTATGTGCAGGCCTTCAACCTGCGGCGCGGGCGCTGCGGCACGCTCTGGCAGGGCGGCTTCAATTCCAGTCTGGTGGATTCAGACGCCTACGCGCTGCGCGTGACCCGCTACATCGGGCTGAATCCGGTGCGGGCGGCCATGGTGGAACGCCCTGACCACTACAGGTGGTCCAGTGCCCACACCCACCTGGGCACGGCACAGGATCCTCTCCTGTCCCCCCATCCGGTCTACCTCGCCCTGGTTGCGGACCCTGACGGCCGTGCAGCGGCGTCGCACCGCTGGCTCAACGCCCCGCTCGACCCGGAAGAAATTGCCCGAATCCGGGCCTACATGGCACAGGGGCGTGCGCTTGGCGAGCCCTGTTTCCAGGCCATGGTGGAGAAAGCGCTGAATCGACCTGCGAGGCTGCGATCGCATGTTCGGCCGCCGCTTCGGCGGCCGAACGGGAGCGCGGCGGGCAGCGAGTTCCCTCTGTCCCTCGCGCCCCTTAGCTCGGGGTCATAATTCCCTCCCCCCCCTTTTGCTGCCCCTTTTACTGTCGCCGCCACCCAAAAAACTGAGCAGACACTGTTTACTGAATAGATGAAGGCTACCTGGCGCCAAATAGCTAATCCAACCCCCAATGATTTACACTTCAACCAAGGAACAATTCGCGCGATCGGTCTACGAACTTCCGAAAGCTCGGTGAGTTTTCAACCGCAGACTCGAGGCTCCAATGGGTGGTCAAGAACTCTTGGAAACCATCGACATAGCCAATCCCAACCACGGACGAGCACCCTTCCTTAGGAACAAATATCTCCCGGATGCGCGGCTTACGGCTATCTCGAGCTATGTTCACCAGCTCTCGCTTAGGATCGACAACATCATCCGGAACCTCGGGAACTCGATCAAGCGAGACACCAAGATAGCGGGCCAACTCGCGCCGCGAGGCCAATAGCCAAGATTCAATCTCGTTGACAGCAAGACGAACCAAAGTCAACGGGTAGTCGTTTGCCACCAGCTCCCTTCTCGCAACTGGCGGACACGCCCCGTCAACATCCATAAAATCAGCGAGGATCAAGATCGGTGAATATTGGCCCCTAACGGCAAATCCCTCCGCCCGACTTACAACATAGCCGACCCCACGCTTGCCAAACACAGTACCCACTTCAATTCCGAGTCTCCGATAACACTCTCTAACGAAGTATTCATCGGTGATGCCCTCGACCAGAATTTCGACGGCCATAATTAGAATGCCAACGTAAGCTGTTCGACCGACTTAGGGGCCGCCTTTGGCAGCATTACCTCCGCCGGGCTAATGCCCGATCTGACGGCAGCGAAGTCGGCGCTTTCGGGCCGAACAATCTCCGTCCCCTCAGGCGACGGTACGAGCAAAATGATCTCCTCCAAAGATATCGAAGGATCTGAAAGAAGGTCATCAGAATGAGTGGAAACGATCAATTGACGAGACACCTTTCTTTCTCGTTGAATTCTGGAGAAGAGCCGGGGAATCTGGCGAACCACATCCGGATGCAACGATATTTCTGGCTCCTCAAGCAAGAGGGGGCCTGACCCTTCGAACATTGACCAAAGCAATCCGAGAAGCCGCAACGTGCCGTCTGAAAACTGACTTTCGTTCTGCTTAGCTGCGTTTGGACGCCAATGTTCGTACGCCCCCCACAGGTGAGGAACTCCCGATTCATCCATCTGAGCATCCAGCTCAACCAACTGAGGAACAGCAACCGAGAGAGCCTTACGAATCTTGTCGAGTCTAGATTTCCTAATCGGCGCCCGGGTCTGCAATATTCTTAAAAGAAAGTCCCTTCCGAAAGGGTCATTCGAAACGACTCCGGAAGTAAATCCTCGCGGATCCCGAACAACCTGAGGCACGAGATGCTGATAGGAAATACTGTCGAAGAACTCCGCAACCTCTCGGAAGTTCTTGTTGAGAGATATCTGCTCTAGCGCTGTCTGGGACCTTCTCTGCGGATCAACCGCATCGTACTCGTCTGGACGTTCCAGCACAGACTTTCCGTCTTTACGAACAACTTCGGAGATAATTTGGGAGCGTTTGTTGTTATCCTGGTTTAAAACCAGCTCGTATTCCCAAGCCGGAGGCCCCGAAACAACCCCGCTCTCGCGAATTTCCACCAAGACTTCTATCTGGCTATGTCGCCGAGCAGCCAAGCAACGGATGGCAGAAATCCCACCCCTTTGTTCATCGACCGCTTTGCGCAGGCCGTCGCGAGCCACATCTCTCAGAAAACGAAGCGCATCAAGGAAATTTGACTTGCCGGAAGCGTTCGGCCCAATAACGAAGGCACGCTCACCCAGCGGAGTGTCGACCGTTTGAAAGTTCTTCCAGTTTCTCAACCGAAATCGTGAGATGTACATCGAGCGCCTCGTATGTGCCCTTACATATTCCTTCGATACTCCCCGCCCACGTCATACAGCGCATGGCTGATCTGCCCCAGACTGTGCGTCTTGACCGCTTCGACCAGCGCCGCAAAGACGTTCCCCCGCCTGCGCGCCGTGTCTTGAAGATACGCCAGCCCATGGCCGTCGTGCACCACTTCGGCCAGCTCGCTGCCTGACTCGTCGGCGCCGGGGATGTGGCCGGTGACCGTCTCCCCTTCCGGGGCCAGGCGGTTGCGGTTGGCCTGCCAGGCACGGACGTTGGCGATCTGCTGGGCCTTCTCGGCCTCGGTGGAGCGGATCAGCTCGATCTCGGTGGCCACCTCGCCAGCGTGTTCCTTGGGCAGGAAGGTGTTGACGCCGACCAGGGGCAGGCTGCCGTCGTGCTTGCGGTGCTCGTAGTACAGGCTCTCTTCCTGGATCTTGCCGCGCTGGTACATGGTGTCCATGGCGCCGAGCACGCCACCGCGCTCGCTGATGGCCTCGAACTCCCTGTAGACCGCCTCCTCCACCAGGTCGGTCAGGTACTCCACCGCGAAGCTCCCCTGCCAGGGGTTCTCGATGAAGTTCAGGCCCAGCTCCTTGTTGATGATCATCTGGATGGCCACGGCGCGGCGCACGCTCTCTTCGGTCGGCGTGGTGATGGCCTCGTCGTAGGCGTTGGTGTGCAGGCTGTTGCAGTTGTCGAACAGGGCGTACAGGGCCTGCAGCGTGGTGCGGATGTCGTTGAACTGGATCTCCTGCGCGTGCAGGGAACGGCCGGAGGTCTGGATGTGGTACTTCATCATCTGGCTGCGCTCGTTGGCGCCGTAGCGCTCGCGCATGGCGCGGGCCCAGATGCGGCGGGCGACGCGGCCGATGACGGTGTACTCCGGGTCCATGCCGTTGCTGAAGAAGAAGCTCAGGTTGGGCGCGAAGTCGTCGATGTGCATGCCCCGGGCAAGGTAGTACTCGACGATGGTGAAGCCGTTGCTGAGGGTGAAGGCGAGCTGGCTGATCGGATTCGCCCCGGCCTCGGCGATGTGGTAGCCGGAGATGGAGACCGAGTAGAAGTTGCGGACCTGGTGCTCGACGAAGTACTGCTGGATGTCGCCCATCATGCGCAGGGCGAACTCGGTGCTGAAAATGCAGGTGTTCTGGGCCTGGTCTTCCTTGAGGATGTCGGCCTGCACGGTGCCGCGCACGGTGCGCAGGGTCTGCGCCTTGATCTTCTCGTAGGTCTCGCGGTCCACCAGCTGGTCCCCGGTGACGCCCAGCAGACCCAGGCCGAGGCCGTCGTTCCCCGGCGGCAGGTCGCCGTGGTAGCGCGGGCGCTGGCGGCCTTCGAAGAAGGCGTCCATCTTCCGCTGCGCCTCGGCCCAGCGGTCCGGGTCGGCCTTGAGGTACTTCTCCACCTGCTGGTCGATGGCGGTGTTCATGAACATCGCCAGGATGATCGGCGCCGGGCCGTTGATGGTCATGGACACGCTGGTGTTCGGCGCGCACAGGTCGAAGCCGGAGTACAGCTTCTTCATGTCGTCCAGCGTGGGCACGTTGACGCCGGAGTTGCCGATCTTGCCGTAGATGTCCGGGCGCGGCGCCGGGTCCTCGCCGTACAGGGTCACCGAGTCGAACGCGGTGGACAGGCGCGCGGCCGGCTGCCCGGCGGACAGGTAGTGGAAGCGGCGGTTGGTGCGCTCGGGCGTGCCCTCGCCGGCGAACATGCGGATCGGATCCTCGCCGGTGCGGCGGTACGGGTAGACGCCGCCGGTGTACGGGTAGCTGCCGGGCAGGTTCTCCTTGCCGAGAAAGGTCAGCAGCTCGCCCCAGGACCTGAAGCGCGGCGCGGCGATCTTCGGGATCTTCTGGTGGCTGAGGGACTCACGGTAGTTCTCGACCCGGATGGTCCTGCCGCGGACCTGGTACTCGTTGACCTCGTCGGTGATCGACTTCAGCCGCTGCGGCCATTCGCGCAGCAGGCGCTGGGAGTCGCTGGAAAGCGACTGGATGGCGTCGTTGTAGCGCTGGCGCAGGGTGAGCAGGCTGCGGTCGGCTTCGACAGCCTCCCCGGAGGACGGGGGTTGCAGGGCGGCGCCGTCGTAGAGCGCCAGCGGCTCGGGCAGCAGCGGGTCGCCCAGCTCGCGCAGGGCTTCCCAGTAGTGCTGGGCGCGGGCGGCGGTCTCGGCCTCGCTTTCGATGCGGCGGTTGATCGCCCTGCCCTGCTCGGCGATCTCGGCCAGGTAGCGCACGCGGTTGCCGGGGATCAGCACGGTGGCCCGCGGTTCCTTCAGCGAGGTGTCGATGCTGGGGTTGAAGTCGCAGCGGGGGGAGCCGACAGCAGAACCAAGGGCGGAGTCCAGTTTTCCACGCAGCAGGCGACAGAGGTTGGCGAACATCCAGCTCACGCCGGGATCGTTGAACTGGCTGGCGATGGTCGGGTAGACCGGGATCTCCTCGTCCGGCACCTGGAAGGCGTTGCGGTTGCGCTTCCACTGCTTGCGCACGTCGCGCAGGGCGTCCTCGGCGCCGCGGCGGTCGTACTTGTTCAGCACCACCAGTTCGGCGAAGTCGAGCATGTCGATCTTCTCCAGCTGGCTGGCGGCGCCGTAGTCGGAGGTCATCACGTACACCGGGAAGTCGACCAGGTCGACGATCTCCGAGTCGGACTGGCCGATGCCGGCGGTCTCCACGATCACCAGGTCGAAATCCAGCGAGCGCAGGTAGCCGATGCAGTCGCGCAGCACGGTGTTGGTGGCGCTGTGCTGGCGGCGGGTGGCCATCGAGCGCATGTACACGCGGTGGCTGCGCAGCGAGTTCATGCGGATGCGGTCGCCCAGCAGCGCCCCGCCCGTGCGCCGGCGGGTCGGGTCCACCGACAGCACCGCGATGCGCATCTGCGGGAAGCAGGCCAGGAAGCGGTTGAGCAGCTCGTCGGTGACCGAGGACTTGCCGGCGCCGCCGGTGCCGGTGATGCCGACCACTGGCGTGGTCGGGCGTGACTGGTGATTCGTGGTTCGTGATTCGTTGGGGCCAGAAGCCCAACCGCGGCGCATCAGGGCCAGCTCGGATTCGGAGAAGGCGCCGTCCTCGATCCTCGAGAGCATGCGGGCGATCGCAAACTCGTCGGCCGCGTCGTGCCCTTGCGGATCACCAGCCACCAATGACGAATCACGCGCGCGCTTGGCGCGCGCAACCACATCCCCGATCATTTCCACCAGCCCCATCTTCATTCCGTCGTTTGGGTGGTAGATGCGCTCGACGCCGTAGGCCTCAAGCTCGCGGATTTCCTCGGGGGTGATGGTGCCGCCGCCGCCGCCGAACACGCGGATGTGCGAGGCGCCCTTCTCGCGCAGCATGTCCACCATGTACTTGAAGTACTCGACGTGGCCGCCCTGGTAGCTGGACAGGGCGATGGCGTCGGCGTCTTCCTGCAGCGCGGCGCGGACCACGTCCTCGACGCTGCGGTTGTGGCCGAGGTGGATCACTTCAGCGCCCTGGGCCTGGATCAGCCGGCGCATGATGTTGATCGCCGCGTCGTGGCCGTCGAACAGGCTGGCCGCGGTCACGAAGCGCAGCGGCGTGGTGTCGGCGTGGGCTTCGGGGCGTGCGCCCTGGAGATGGCTGGCGGGCGTGCTCATGCGTATGCGTCACCGGAAAGTCGGGATTCGACCCGATTCTAGTGCTTGCATCCGAAACGGATTGGCGCGGTGCAGCGTGACTTTCGCGCAGGTGCGATGGCGACGCCCTGCATCGCGGCGGCGCCCGGAAGGCCGGGTGGCACCCGGGGATCCCGCCATGCACGCGAAGTCGTCCGCCAACGCCGTCCGGCGGCGGTTCCCCGGCAGCAGCGGCGGGCCGCGCCCTGCGCCATCGATGTGCGATGGCATCGGGGCCGCCCTCGCGGCCCCGGCCATTGAAATGCGACGCCTACGCCTAGCCCGGATAAGGAAGGCCGCATCCGGGACTCCGCCGCAGCGCGTTGGCGACGCGTCGGGCCCCGCCATCGCCCCGGCACTGTAGCGGCGCGGTGCGTTCCGCCTGCCCGGGCTATATGCCGCCAGTGATCGCGATCAGAACCGCGCTTCGATGCCGACGGTCACGGTGTCGGCGCGGTTGAACTCGTAGTCGGCCCAGTAGTAGGAGCTGGCGTAGACGTAGCTGGTGTAGAGCAGGTTGAGGTTGGCGTTGCGGCCCAGGTCCACGCCGACGCCGATGCCGGCGTAGCCGCCATCCACTTCCCCGGCCCACTCGCCCTCGCCCACGTCGGCGGCCCAGTAGCCGGCACGGACGATGCCGTACCACGGGTTGTGGCGGCCGAAGTTGAAGCGGCCATTGAAGCCGATGCTGCGGAACTTCACCTCATCGAAATGGATCCCCTGCCAGCGGGTGTCGGCCAGGCGGCTGGCGCCCACCTCGATGCCCAGCAGCGCGACCGGACCCGCCTGCCAGCGGTAGCCGGCGTTGAACGAAACCGCGTCCTGGTCGATCTCCTCGTAGATCCAGCCCTTGCCGAGCTGGGCGCCAACGAAGAAGCCGCTGCCGTCGCGCTGCACCGGGCGGTAGTACTGGGCCTGCTGGTGGCTCATCGCCGCCGGAAGCTCCGGCTCGGACGGCGGCGGCGGCGCCTGGGTGGTGCGGCCTTCGCGGTACTGCTTCCACGCCTGGGACACGGCCTGGGCGTGCGCGGGCTGGGTGGCGCCGGCCAGCAACAGCGCGGCGAGGACGACTGCATGACGGTTCATGGGCTTCCCCCCTGTGGTGTGGACGATCCCCGCATCCGTGCGGAAGGGGGACCAGGCCGCCAATTCCCTGGCGGGCCGGGGAAAGCCGCGCGCGACCACCACGCCGGCGGCGCCGGCGTGTGGTCGGGCAGTTGCTGGGCGCGCAGGCGCGCCGACGGATCCCCCCGTGCGGCGCGCAATCTGCGATGCGGTTCACATAAAGTCAAACATGGTTTCAGGCGAGCCCGAACGGCAGGTTGGGCGAGGACACCACCCGCTCGCCCACCGCCTCGCCGCGCAGGAAGCGCAGCGCCGCCTCCACCACCTGCGGTTCGGAGGCGATGCGGTGGTGGCCCAGGCCGCGGGTGCTCAGCAGGCGCGCGCCCGGCCACAGGCGGGCGTAGCGTTCGCCCTCCTCCCACGGCACGTCCTCGTCCTCCACGTCGTGCACGACCAGCGCCGGCACGCCCAGCGCGGGCAGGTGCAGGTGCGCGGCCAGCTGGTCCACGGCAATGCCGATCTGGCGTTCGAAGCGCTCGAACATGCGCGCCACCAGCGGCGGACTCAGGCCGATTGTGCGTCCGAAGCGGTGGCCGGCCTCACGCATGTCCGCCGCCGGCGCCAGCAGCACCACCCGGCCGGCGCGCACGCCTTCGCGCAGCGCCAGCACCGCCGCCGCGCCGCCCATCGAGTGCGCGACAAGGGCAGCGGCCGGGCCGTGCTGGCGGGCCACGTCGGCCAGCGCCGCGGCGCAGGCCGGCAGGTTGGTCTGGCATGGCGGGTTGCGCCCGTGCCCGGGCAGGTCGAAGGCGACCACGGCGTAGCCGGCCGCGCGCAGCGGCTCCACCCACGGCCGGCAGCGCAGGCCGAAGCTGGACCAGCCATGCGCGAACAGCACATAGGGCTGCAACGCCGGATCGCCCCAGGTGTAGGTGGTCAGCACGTCGCCGCCGCTTTCCACCTGGCCGATGCGGGCGTCGTCGCAGGGGGCGGCCAGGGCGCGGCTGCGCGAGCTGGGCAGCGGCGTGGCGAACAGCCGCGAGGCATGGCGCACGGTGGTGCGCGGTGCCAGCCAGCTGCCGGCGCGGAAGGCCCAGCGCAGGGGGCGCGGGACGCCGGATTTGCGAACGGTCGTGCTTTTTTGAGGCAAAGAAGAAGGCTTTGCGGCATCCATGGCACAGCTCCGTATCAGCGGGGGGGAGTGGCCGGGCCGGCATCGGCCCGGTAGCGGTCGAACAGGTCGTGCAGGGCGCGGCGCGCCAGGTCCGGGGCCTGCGGGTCGTGCAGGCGTACGTGGTGCAGGCCGTACATCAGGCCGTGCAGCTCGAAGGCCAGCAGCTTCGGGTCGGTGCCAGGGCGCAGGTGGCCCTCCTCGACGGCCTTGCGCACCGCGGTTTCGACCACGCCGCGCCAGCGCTCCATCAGTTCGGTGACGAATTCGCGCATCGGGCCGGGGCGGCCGTCGTACTCGGAGATCGCGCCGAGGAACACGCAGCCGTCGGGATGGGCCAGGATCCAGTCCATCCAGCCTTCGATGACCGCCTGCAGCCGCGGCAGGCCACGCGGCCGGCGCAGGGCCGGCACCAGCACCTGGTCGGTGAAGCCGGCAGCGGCCCATTCCAGGGTCTGCCGCACCAGATCCTCGCGCGAGCCGAAGTGGGCGAACACGCCGCTCTTGGACATGCCCGCGGCATTGGCCAGCTCGCCGATGCTCACCCCCTCCAGCCCGACCCGGGCCGCAAGCTCGCAGGCGCGGCCCAGGAGCATGTCGCGGGTATGGGCTCCCTTGGCGGTGGCAGGTGCGGGCAGGTTCATGGAACGCAAAATAGCACGATCGTTCGTTCGGACAAGCCTTCGCGGGAGCGGAGTTGGAACCGGTTTAGAATGTGACCCGCGACGCATGCCCTCCCCCACCCGGCCACGTCGCTTTTTCTTTTTTGTTTCCGGACCCGGCGCCCGGCGGTGCCGGCCGGCCCGCCGCCACGCGCGACCCGACGACGCGGAGCCCGCCATGTTTGAAACCCTCGCCACCTCCGGCCACGAACAGGTGGTCTTCTGCAACAACCCCGACGTGGGCCTGAAGGCGATCATCGCGATCCACAGCACCGTGCTGGGCCCGGCCCTGGGCGGTGTGCGCATGCGCCACTACGCCGACGAGGCCGACGCGGTGCGCGACGTGCTGCGCCTGAGCCGGACCATGACCTACAAGAACGCGCTGGCCGGCCTGAACATCGGCGGCGGCAAGGCGGTGATCCTGGGCGACCCGAAGACCGACAAGACCGAGGCCCTGTTCCGCGCCTTCGGCCGCGCGGTCGATGCGCTGGGCGGGCGCTACATCACCGCCGAGGACGTGGGCACGGACGTCAACGACATGGAGCTGGTGTACCTGGAGACCGAGTACGTCACCGGCGTGCACCAGGTCCACGGTGGCTCCGGCGACCCGGCCCCGTTCACCGCCTACGGAACCCTGCAGGCGCTGATGGCCAGCCTGCAGCGCAAGCTGGGCCACGAGGAAATCGGCAAGACCAGCATCGCGGTGCAGGGTCTGGGCCATATCGGCATGGAGCTGGTGAAGCTGCTGCGCGAGCGCGGGGCCAAGCTGTTCGTCACCGACCTGGACCCGGCACGCGTGGAGTACGCGGTGTCCGAGTACGGGGTGGAGGCGGTCGGCGTGGACGAGATCTACGACGTGGCCGCCGACGTGTTCGCGCCGTGCGCGATGGAAGGCGCGCTGACGATGGAGACCATCGAGCGGCTCAAGGCGAAGATCGTGTGCGGCTCGGCCAACAACCAGCTGGCCAGCCATGCGGTGGGCGACGAGCTGCACCGGCGCGGCATCCTGTTCGCGCCGGACTACGCGGTCAACGCCGGCGGCGTGATGAACGTGTCGCTGGAGATCGACGGCTACAACCGCGAGCGGGCGATGCGCCTGATCCGCAGCATCTACCACAACGTGGCGAAGATCTTCGACCTGTCCGAGCGCGAGAACATCAGCCCGCAGTACGCCGCCGACCGCATCGCCGAGGCGCGCCTGTCGGCGATCGGCAAGCTCAAGCTGCCGATGGGCCGCTCGGCCCCGCGCATGGGGCATCTGCGCGGCGAGCAGCACTGAGGAAAAAAAGGCCCGGGTTCCGGGCCTTTTTTTCGGGATTCGGGATTCGGGATTCGGGGTCCCGGTGCGGCCTGTGGCCTTGCGGGCATATGTGCCTGCGTACGCATAGGGTCGATGCGCCTGCTACGGGTGACCGGCTGCCTTTCCGGGTGTGGCCGTGGGCCTTGTCCGGGCTGTGTGCATGGCTGCCGGGCAGCGGAGAACCCCCATCCCGGCGGCGTTTGTTGCGTCCGCACATGACGCTTTCGCGTCCCGCACTACACTAGGTTCAAATGAAACAATCAGGGAGTGAGGCGGCCGATGCGAGCGTTCCAGCTTGGGGAGGAAATCGACGCGCTGCGTGAGGCCGTCCAGCGTTTCGCCGAAAGCGAGATCGCGCCGCGCGCGGCGCAGATCGACCACGACAACGCGTTCCCGCAGGACCTGTGGCCCAAGCTGGGCGAGCTGGGCCTGCTGGGCATGACCGTCGCCCCGGAATACGGCGGCAGCGGCATGGGCTACCTCGCCCACCTGGTGGCGATGGAGGAAATCTCGCGCGCCTCCGGGTCGGTGGGGCTCAGCTACGGCGCGCACTCCAACCTGTGCGTGTCCAACCTGTTCCTCAACGGCAACGAGGCCCAGCGCCGCAAGTACCTGCCGAAGCTCTGCAGCGGCGAATGGAAGGGCGCGCTGGCGATGAGCGAGCCGGGCGCCGGCTCGGACGTGGTCGGCTCCATGCGCTGCAGCGCCGAGCTGCGCGACGGGGTGTGGATCGCCAATGGCAGCAAGATGTGGATCACCAACGGCCCGGAAGCCGACGTGCTGCTGGTGTACATGCGCACCGCGGGCAAGGAGGCCGGCAGCCGCTGCATGACCGCCTTCATCGTCGAGCGTGGCATGCGCGGCTTCTCCACCGCGCAGAAACTGGACAAGCTGGGCATGCGCGGCTCCAACACCTGCGAGCTGGTGTTCGACAACTGCGAGATCCCGCAGGAAAACGTGCTGGGCGAGGTCAACCAGGGTGTGCGCGTGCTGATGAGCGGCCTGGACACCGAGCGCCTGGTGTTGACCGGCGGCCCGATCGGGCTGATGCAGGCGGCGCTCGACATCGCCCTGCCCTACGTGCGCGAGCGCAAGCAGTTCGACGCGGCGATCGGCACCTTCGGCCTGATGCAGGGCAAGATCGCCGACATGTACACCGCGCTGCAGTCCAGCCGCGCCTTCGCCTACCAGGTGGCGCGCGATTTCGACGAAGGCCGGCGCTCGCGCGCCGCCGCGGCGGCCTGCCTGCTGCACGCCTCCGAGGCGGCGGTGCAGGTGGCGCTGGAAGGCATCCAGGCCCTGGGCGGTAACGGCTACATCAACGAGTACGCCACCGGGCGCATCCTGCGCGACGCCAAGCTCTATTCGATCGGCGCCGGCACCAACGAGATCCGGCGCATGCTGATTGGCCGGGAACTGTTCGAGGGCCGCGGCTGAGCCTGGCCCGCATGGCCCGGACAGGGCCGAAGGCCGCATCCGGCGACTTGCGCACGGGAGTCGCCCCCGGACCAGTCCTGCGGCAAGCCACAGCGCGTGGCGACGCGCCAGACCTCGCCGGCGCCCGGGTACTGCGGCGGCGCGGTGCGCGCCGCCTGCCCGGGCCAAGCGGCTGCGCCATTGAAGTGCGGCGGAAACGCCGCCGGCCACGCGCGGCGTTTCAGAAGTCCACGGCGTACTGGAGACTGGCCTGGCGTGCGTCACCGCGCGGTCCGAAGCGCTGGTCGAGGCTGAAGCCCAGCTGCGCGTGACGGCCGAGCCGGGTGCGCGCGCTCAAGCCGAACAGGCCACCGCCGCGGGTCGGATCAGCCGCGGCCAGCGGCGACCAGGCATCGACGCCGACGAAGCTGGCCAGCGGCGCCAGCCCGGCGCTGGACAGGGTGTGCTGCCACTCCGCATGCCCCTGCAGCTGCCACGCGCCGAAATGGCCGAACGCGCGCAGGCCGGCCAGGCCCTGGCTGCGGCGGGCATCGAGCGCGGCGCTGCGCAGGCCGAAGCCGGCGGCACCCTGCTCGCGGAAGCCGTCGCTCTGGACCTGCGCGTATTCCAGGCCCAGATACGGCACCAGGCCGCTGGCGCCGGTGCCGAAGCGCCAGCCGGTTTCCAGCGCGGCCACGGCAAAGCGGCCGTCGTAACCGGCATGCACGGCGTGGCGGCTGGCACCGGCCAGCAGCTGGCGGTCGGTGCGGCGCTGCCACTGGCCGCTGCCGAACTGCCCGGCCAGGTAGGCGCGCTCGCCGTGCACGCCGGCATAGGCCTGCACCTGCGCCTGGCGCTCGCGGCTGCGGTCGCCGAGCGCGCGCAGGCGGCTGTCGCCATGGGTTTCGGCCACGGCCAGGCCGGCAAACCTGCGCCCGTCCAGGCGCAGATCGTGGCCTGCCATCCAGCCGCTGACCCGGGCATCGCCGTGCGCGCCGCCGGCCAGCGCCGGTGCACCCAGGGATTCGATCCAGCTGCCGCTGCTCTGGGCGCCGCCGGCCAGCTGGTCCAGGCGCGAGGACAACGTGCGCCGGCCCAGGTCCAGGCTGTCGAAGGTGGCGGCCATGGCCGCGGCATGCAATTCGCCGGAGAGGCTGCGCAGGGTGGCGGCCGCCGACTGTGCGTCCTCGGTGCGCTGGATGGCACCGGCAATGCGCTCGAAATCCGCGCCGGCCGCCGCCGGCACGCCGTTCTGGTCCAGGCTCGAGAACGCCGATTCCAGGCGCCGGGCCGCGCCCAGCGCGGCCGGATCGCCGATGCCCAGCGCGGCGGCGGTGGCGGCCACGTCCACCCGGCGCAGTTCCATCCACACCCTGCTGCCGCCATACACCAGCGAGGCGTCCAGGAATACGCCCGGGCCCGCGCCCAGCCCGTCGAAGCGGCCGGCCAGGCCGCCCTCGGCGGACAGTACGTCCTCGCGCTCCTGCATCACGTAGCCCTGGCGCTGGCCGATGACCTGCACGTCGCCGCCTTCGATGGTGGCGCGGCCGCGCACCTGCATGCCGCCATTGCCCAGCACCAGGGCCAGGCGGCCGCCGGCCTGCTGGGTGTAGTCGCCCATCACCACCAACGGCGCGCCCTGCGCGCTGCCGCCGCCGTCGACCACGACGGTGCCGGCGTTGACCAGGTCCGCGCCCAGTTCGGTGACGCGCTCCAGCCGCGCGCCGCTGGCCACGTGGACGTCGGAGGCGGACAGGCCGCCGGGCGCGCGCAGCACGCCCTGTTCGATCCGGGTAGCGCCGGTGTAGGTGGACGGCTTCTCCAGCACCAGGGTGCCGCTGCCGCGCTTGACCAGGCCGCCTGCGCCGCTGATCGGGTTGCTCCAGGCCGATTCGCCCTCGAAGCTCACCTCGACGTCGCCCCAGTCGAACTTCGCCGGCCCGCCAAGGGCGCGCGCCACGTTCAGCAGGCCGTAGCCGAACACCGCATCCGGGCCGGGCGCGCCGATGTCGGTGGCCGTGCCCAGCAAGGTCTGGCGGACCAGGTCGTTGTCGAAGTACGGGAACTTCTCCCACACCAGGGCTGCGGCGCCGGACACCAGCGGCGCCGCGTACGAGGTGCCGGAGCCATAGTAATAAGTGGTGTTGCCCGCGGTGGCGTCGTGCCCGGGGTAGACCGAGGTGCCGGGCGCGGCCAGGCAGTAGTCGCGGCCCAGGCCGCAGGCATTGGCGTAGGAGGCCAGGCGGTCGGGACGGCTGGTGTCCACCGCGGTGACCGCCAGCCAACCACGTTCCAGGTCGGCCGCCGGGCGGGTGCCGTTGGGCCCGGCCTGGCTGGGCAGCGAGGCGGTATCGGTGGGATTGGCGCGGCCCTCGTTGCCGGTGGCGAACACCACCAGGCCGTCGTGGTCGCGGATGAAGAAGCGGTACTCCTCGGCGATCTGCGCGGTGACGCTGTCCCGGGTCCAGTACAGCCCGCCCCAGGAGTTGTTCATGATGCGCATGCCGCGCGCGGCCAGGTCCTCGTGGACCGGGCGCAGGCCCAGCGGGCCGCTGACCTCGTTGCCGCGGCCGGAGCCGTCGTCGTCCGGGCGCCTGTCGTTGATGACCCGCGCCGAGAGGATGGTCGCCCCCGGTGCCACCCCACCCGGCCAGGGCCCCACCGGCACGCCGGCGGCGAGCAGGGCCACCGTCGTGCCATGGCCGACCACGTCGTCGACCGCGAGGTTGTTCGCCTGCGGATCCACGTAGTTGAGGTTGGCCGCCACCCGCCCGGCCAGGCCTGGGTGGTTGCGGTTCACGCCGGTGTCGATCAGGCCGATGGCATAGCCGGCACCGGTAAGGCCGCCACGTTGCCGGGCGCTGGCGTTGGTGATGGCCAGGTGCGCGTCCGCGGCCGGCTGCGGGACGTCGCTGGAAGGCGGCGGGGGCGTCGACGGATTGCCCGGGCGGACATTGCCGCCGCCTCCCCCGCCACCGCAGGCGGCCAGGGCGATGGCCACGGCGGTCGCCAGCAGCACGCGTGCGGCGCCGGAAGGATGTCGGGCACTTCCCTGCATCGTGTTCTCCCCGAAGGCGTGGCGCGGACGCCGCCACGGCCGTTCTATACCGCAAGCGTGCGCGGCTTGTCGCCTGCCACCGTGGGTGTGGCGCGCCCCTGCCGGGTGTGCGGATAATCGCGGTTCACCCTTTGCGAGGCACCCCCATGTCCGACATCGTGATCGTCGCCGCCAAACGCACCGCCATCGGTTCCTTCCTCGGCCAGTTCAACGGCGTGCCCACGCCCACCCTGGGCGCGGCCGCGATCGGCGCGGCGCTGGAGCAGTCGGGCGTGCCCGCAGCCGATGTGTCGGAAGTGATCATGGGCTGCGTGCTGCCGGCCAACCTCGGCCAGGCGCCGGCCCGCCAGGCGGCGCTGGCCGCCGGCCTGCCGACCTCCGCCGGCTGCACCACCATCAACAAGGTGTGCGGCTCGGGCATGAAGGCGATCATGCTCGGCCACGACCTGATCAAGGCCGGCTCGGCCTCGGTCGTGGTCGCCGGCGGCATGGAGTCGATGAGCAACGCGCCGCACATGATCCCCAACTCCCGCACCGGCAACCGCTACGGCGGTTTCCAGGCGGTGGACCACATGGCCTGGGACGGCCTGACCAACCCGTACGACGGCCAGTCGATGGGCGTGTTCGCGGAGAAGACCGTGGAGAAGTACGGCTTCACCCGCGAGGAGCAGGACGCCTACGCGATCGAGTCGGTCAGGCGCGCGCAGGCGGCGCAGGCCAGCGGCGCGTTCGAGGGCGAGATCGTCCCGGTCAAGGTCGCCACCCGCAAGGGCGAGGTGGAGATCGCCAGCGACGAACAGCCGGGCAAGTCCGACATCAACAAGATCCCGACCCTCAAGCCGGCATTCAAGAAGGACGGCACGGTCACCGCGGCCAGCTCCTCCTCCATTTCCGACGGCGCCGCCGCCACCGTGCTGATGTCGGCCGATGACGCCGCCCGCCGCGGCCTGCAGCCGCTGGCACGGATCGTCGGCCATGCCACCTTCTCGCAGCAGCCGGAGTGGTTCACCACCGCCCCGGTGGGCGCCATCTCCAGCCTGCTGGACAAGGTGGGCTGGAAGGTCGACGACGTGGACCTGTTCGAGATCAACGAGGCGTTCGCGGTGGTGGCCATGGCCCCGATCCGCGACCTGGGCATCCCGCACCAGAAGCTCAACGTCAATGGCGGCGCGTGTGCCCTGGGCCATCCGATCGGCGCCACCGGCGCGCGTCTGGTCGTCACCCTGGTCAACGCACTGCGCAAGCGTGGGCTGAAGCGGGGTATCGCCGCGCTTTGCATCGGCGGAGGAGAGGCTACCGCTATCGCTCTGGAAATGGTGTAATCGTTTTCACGACGCCTTTACGGAACCTCACCTGTTGCTGCTTGACAGCAGAAACGGCCTTGTCATCATGTTGGCGGCGCGCAATAGCGCGTTGCCCAACTAAACGACGAGGAATATCCAACATGAGCATCAACAAGCTGCTGATCGCCCTGGCCCTGGGTCTGGCCCTGGCCGCGTGCTCGAACTCCGAGCAGGCGCAGGACGCGGCTGCTGCCGCTGACACCGCCGCTGCCGAGGCTCAGGCTGCTGCCGACGCCGCTGCCGCCGAGGGCTCCGAGGCTGCCGACGCCGCCCAGGTCGCCGCCGATTCGGCCGCTGCTGCTGCCGACACCGCCGCTGACGCCGCCGCTTCGGCCGAGGGCGCTGCCACCGACGGCGCCGCCGACGCTGCCGCCGACACCGCCGAGGCTGCTGCCGACGTTGCCGAGCAGGCCAAGGACGCTGCCGAAGAAGCCAAGAAGTAATAAGGCTTTACAGCACGCTGCACGGAAGGCCGCCGGGAAACCGGCGGCCTTTCGCTTTATCCGGATCCCGCTTTGCGGATGCGCGCGATATTCCACGCTTGCGGTTTTCCACCGGAATGGGCCGGCGCAACGCTGGCCGGATATCCATGCAACGGGCAGGCTGACCCGAGGCAGGCGGCGTTCGGCCGCACATCCCGTACTCGTGCGCCTCCTACCCGCTACGCCTCACCCGCGCGTATTGCCCCGCTCCACTGGCGGCCCCAACGGTAGGAGCGTGGCGTGGCTGCGCCTGCGGGCCTGCCATGCCACCCCTGCGCCGCTCCTAACGGTGCGCTGCCAGCTGCGCATGAAAACGTTCAGCTGCTTCCGCGGAATGGCCTCCGGACCCCAAACCTGAATACGCAGATGAACGGCAGTTCAATAGTCCCAGCCTATTGCTGACTGGACTGTTCAGCCGGTTCACGGCACGCCCACCGCGGCCGGGGAATGCTGCCGCCGCGCCAGCCTGGCGCCCCATTCCCCGGAACAGGAGTCGACCATGACCCGCAACCGCATCCTGCTGATCCCCGCCGCCGCTGCCCTCGCCCTGGCCTTGGGCGCCTGCGACAACTCCTCGCGCGAGGAGGCCCGCGCCGAGGCCGCGGCCGCCGGCGACCATGCCGCCGCGGCCGGCGAGCACGCGGCCGCCGCTACCCGTGAGGCCGCCAGTTCGGCCGCCGATGCCACCCGCGAGGCCGCGGCCGACGCCGAAGTGCACGCCCGCGAGGCCGGCCAGCGCGCCGAGGCCGCCACCCGCGAAGCCGCCGCCGACGCGGCCGAAGCCACCGCCAACGCCGCCGACGCGACCGCCGACAAGGCGCGCGAGGCCGCGGCCGACGCCCGCACCGACAACGACTGATCCATCCGGGCCGGCCGCGCCGCGGCCGGCCCGTGTTGCGGCGCCAGAAGGCGCCAGGGACGCGCTGGCTTATCCTCCGGGCACGCCTAACCGACGATTCCCATGCCCGTCCTCCGCAGCCAGATCGATACCCGCTCCCCCGAATTCCGCGAAAACGAAAGCCACCACCGGCAACTGGCCGAGGAACTGCACCAGCGCCTGCAACGGGCCGCCGAGGGCGGTGGCGAGAAAGCCCGCCAGCGCCACGTCGAACGCGGCAAGCTGCCGGTCCGCGAACGCATCGACGCCCTGCTCGATCCCGGCTCCCCGTTCCTGGAGATCGCCCCGCTGGCGGCCGAGGACATGTACGACGGCGCCGCGCCCGCGGCCGGCATGGTCTGCGGCATCGGACGGGTGATGGGCCAGGAAGTGGTGGTCGTGGCCAACGACGCCACGGTCAAGGGCGGCACCTATTTCCCGATGACGGTGAAGAAGCACCTGCGCGCGCAGGAGATCGCGCGCGAGAACCGGTTGCCGTGCATCTACCTGGTCGCCTCCGGCGGCGCCTTCCTGCCGCTGCAGGACGAGGTGTTCCCGGACAAGGAGCACTTCGGCCGCATCTTCTACAACCAGGCGCGGATGAGCGCGGAGGACATCCCGCAGATCGCGGTGGTGATGGGCAGCTGCACCGCCGGCGGCGCCTACGTGCCGGCGATGTGCGACGAGAGCATCATCGTCCGCGGCCAGGGCACGATCTTCCTCGGCGGCCCGCCGCTGGTGAAGGCCGCCACCGGCGAGGGGGTCGATGCCGAGGCGCTGGGCGGCGCCGACGTGCACACTTCGGTCTCCGGCGTGGCCGACCACTACGCCGAGGACGACCGCCATGCGCTGGAGATCGCGCGCGGCATCGTCGGCCACCTCAACCGCCGCAAGCAGCCCGCCGTGGCGCTGCGCGAACCGCGCGAGCCGCTGTACCCGGCCGAGGAGCTGTACGGCCTGGTGCCGAAGGACACGCGCCGCCCGTTCGACATCCGCGAGGTGATCGCGCGCATCGTCGACGGCAGCGAGCTGGACGAGTTCAAGGCCCGCTACGGCAAGACCCTGGTCACCGGCTTCGCCCACGTGCACGGTTGCCCGGTGGGCATCGTCGCCAACAACGGCATCCTGTTCGGCGAGAGCGCGCTCAAGGGCGCGCACTTCATCCAGCTGTGCAACCAGCGCGGCATCCCGCTGGTGTTCCTGCAGAACATCACCGGCTTCATGGTCGGCCGCAAGTACGAGAACGCCGGCATCGCCAAGGACGGGGCGAAGATGGTCACCGCCGTGGCATGTTCGTCCGTGCCCAAGTTCACCGTGGTCATCGGCGGCAGTTTCGGCGCGGGCAACTACGCCATGTGCGGCCGCGCCTACGGCGCGCGCTTCCTGTGGATGTGGCCGAACGCGCGCATCAGCGTGATGGGCGGCGAACAGGCCGCCAGCGTGCTCGCCACCGTGCGCCGCGACGCGATCGAGGCCGGCGGTGGCCAGTGGAGCGCGGAGGAAGAGGAGGCGTTCAAGGCGCCGGTGCGCGAGCAATACGAGCGCCAGGGCAGCCCCTGGTACGCCACCGCGCGGCTGTGGGACGACGGCATCATCGACCCGGCCGACACCCGCCGGGTGCTGGGCCTGGGCCTGTCGGCCTCGCTCAACGCGCCGATCGAGCCGGCCCGCTTCGGCGTGTTCCGGATGTAGCCGCGCGCAGCCGGCCGCCGCCCGTCGGCCGCCGCTGCCGTTCCGGCTGGAAGCCGCGCGCGGTTCTGCTATGGTCGGCGGCGCTTTCCTGGAGGGGATCCGCTGCATGCACCGACGTCTTCCGATCCGGCGCCTGGTCGCCGCCCTGCCCCTGCTCCTGGGCCTTGCCCTGTGCGCCTGCGGCGCGTCGGGCGAAGCCACGGCACAGGCCACGCCCACGCCGCCGCCCGCGGCCGCCGGCCCGGGCGCGGTCGCATCCGGGCAGTATCCTGACCTGTTCGCCGAGGCCGGCTACGACGCCGCCGCGGTGGAGGCGAAGATCCAGGCCGCGTTCCGGCAGCTGTTCCACGGCGACCCGCGCAACCAGGCGGTGTACTACCCGTCCGGCGCCAACGAGCACGGGCCGATGGCCTACATCCACGACGTCAACAGCAACGACGTGCGCTCGGAAGGCATGTCCTACGGGATGATGATCGCGGTGCAGCTGGACCGTAAGGCCGAGTTCGACGCGATCTGGAACTGGGCCGTGACCCACATGTACCACGCCGACCCGAAGCATCCGGCGCACGGCTACTTCGCCTGGTCGGTGCGCACCGACGGGGTGGCCAACGACGAGATGCCGGCGCCCGACGGCGAGGAGTACTTCATCACCGCCCTGTACTTCGCCTCGGCGCGCTGGGGCGATGGCGAAGGCATCTACGCCTACCGCAGCTGGGCTGACCGCATCCTCACCGACGTCCTGCACCGCGGCGCCATCACCGGCGCCACTTCGACCTCGAAGCGGGCCACCGCGGTGAACCTGTTCGACAAGGACGCGAAGATGGTCCGCTTCACCCCGGACCTGCCCAACGCCGCGCATACCGACGCCTCCTACCACCTGCCCGCCTTCTACGAGGTCTGGGCGCGGGTCGGGCCGGAAGCCGACCGCGCGTTCTGGCGCGAGGCGGCGCAGGTCAGCCGCGACTACTTCGTGCGCGCCGCGCACCCGAAGACCGCCCTGACCCCGGACTACGGCAACTTCGACGGCACGCCGTGGGCGGCGCCGTGGCGCCGCGAGTCGGCGGACTTCCGCTACGACGCCTGGCGCACCGCGATGAACTGGTCGATGGACTGGTCCTGGTGGCGGGCCGACCCGCGCCAGGTGGAGCTGAGCAACCGCTTGCAGGCGTTCTTCCACCGCCAGGGCCTGGACCGCTACGCCAGCCTGTACACGCTGGCCGGCAAGCCGCTGGGCGGCGGCCAGACCACCGGACTGGTGGCGATGAACGCCACCGCCAGCCTCGCCGCCGACCACCCGCGGCGGCTGGACTTCGTGCGCGCGCTGTGGGAACGCCCGGTGCCGGAAGGCCACCACCGCTACTACGACGGCATGCTCTACATGATGGCCCTGCTCCACTGCAGCGGCCGCTACAAGGCCTGGATGCCGCAGGACGCGGACGGCTGAGCGGCCACACCACCGGAAACGGAAAACGGGCGCCGCGGCGCCCGTTTTCTCTTGCCTGATCCCGGCCCCCGGCTCAGCGTGGCGGCCCCTTCCGCGGCTCCGGGCCACAGGCATCGCAGCCACCGCAGGCACCGGCGCCGCCGCCGGCAGCCGGGGCGATCAGCCGTGCCAGGCGCCGCATCCATGCCGGCCGGCCATCGCGCACCAGCGGCGCCGCCAGGGCCAGGCGCAGCCGGCGCACGGTGCCGGGGAACTGGCGGCGCAGGAACATCCACAGCGCCAGCAGCACCACCAGTGCGACGATCACGTACTGCAGCCACAGCGGCATCGTGCGTCCTCCTCAGCCCGCGCCCAGGCGGATGGCGACCTGGTAGGTCAGCATCGAGGCCAGGTAGGCCAGGGCGAACAGGTAGCCGGCCGCGATGGCCATGGTCTTCCACGAGCCGGTCTCGCGCTTGATCGCCGCCCAGGTGGCGATGCACTGCGGGGCATAGATGAACCACACCAGCAGGGCCAGGCCGGTGGCCAGCGACCAGCCATCGGCGATCAGCGGGGTCAGCGCCTGCGCCGCGGCCTCGTCATCGGCCGCCGACAGTGCGTACACCGTGGCCAGCGAGGACACCGCCACCTCGCGCGCGGCCAGGCCCGGGATCAGGGCGATGCAGATCTGCCAGTTGAAGCCCAGCGGCGCGAACACCACCGCCAGCGCATGGCCGATGCGGCCGGCCAGGCTGTAGTCGATCGCCGGCAGGGTCGCGTCGGCCGGGGCCGCGGGGAAGTTCAGCAGCACCCACAGCAGCACGGTCAGGGCGAAGATGATGCCGCCCACGCGCTTGAGGAAGATCAGCGCACGCTCCCACAGGCCGATGGCCAGGTCGCGCGGGTTGGGCAGGCGGTAGGACGGAAGCTCCAGCAGCAGCGGGTGCTCGCCGCGGTCGCGGCGCCACTTCTTCATCACGAACGACACCGCCAGCGCGCTGAGGATGCCGGCCATGTACAGGCCGAACAGCACCAGGCCCTGCAGGTTGAACCCGCCCCAGACCTCGCGCGAGGGGATGAAGGCGCCGATCAGCAGCGCGTACACCGGCAGCCGCGCCGAGCAGGTCATCAGCGGCGCCACCAGGATGGTGGCCAGGCGGTCGCGTGGGTCCTGGATGCTGCGCGTGGCCATGATCCCGGGGATGGCGCAGGCGAAGGACGACAGCAGCGGGATGAAGGAACGCCCGGACAGGCCTGCGCCGGCCATCATCCGGTCCAGCAGGAACGCCGCGCGCGGCAGGTAGCCGGATTCCTCCAGCGCCAGGATGAAGGCGAACAGCACCAGGATCTGCGGCAGGAACACCACCACCCCGCCGAGGCCGGCGATGATGCCATCGGCCAGCAGGCTGGCCAGCGGCCCTTCCGGCAGGGTCGCCGAGACCCACTCGCCCAGCGCGCCGGTGCCGGCGTCGATCAGGTCCATCACCGGCGTGGCCCAGGCGTACACCGCCTGGAAGATCAGGAACATCACCACGGCCAGGGTCAGCAGGCCGAAGAACGGATGCAGCAGCCAGCGGTCCAGGGCGTCGTCGACCTGCGCGGTGCGCGCCGGCATGGACACGGTCGCCGCCAGCAGGCGGCGGGTCTCGGCGTGCAGGTCGGCGTCCGCGGGCAGCTGCACCGCCGGCGGCTGCGGGGCGGCGGCGAAGCGGTCGATCAGCTCGACCAGTTCGCGCGCACCGTTGCGGCGCACGGCCACGGTCTCCACCACCGGCACGCCCAGTTCGCGCTCCAGCGCGGCGCGGTCGATGGCGATGCCGCGGCGGCGCGCGGCGTCGCTCATGTTCAGCGCGACCACCATCGGCCGCCCCATCTGCCGCACCTCCAGCACGAAGCGCAGGTGCAGGCGCAGGTTGGTGGCGTCGACCACGCACACCAGCATGTCCGGCGCCGGCTCGCCCGGGTAGAAGCCGCGGCACAGGTCGCGGGTGATGGCCTCGTCCAGGCTGGCCGGGTTGAGGCTGTAGGCGCCGGGCAGGTCCAGCACGGCGTAGCTGCGGCCGGACGGGGTGACCAGCCGGCCTTCCTTGCGCTCGACGGTGACGCCGGCGTAGTTGGCCACCTTCTGCCGGCTGCCGGTCAGCTGGTTGAACAGCGCGGTCTTGCCACAGTTGGGGTTGCCCAGCAGCGCCAGGCGCGGGCTCGCTTCCTGGGCGCTCATGCCGCCTCCGTGCCCGCGGGCTGCACCCGCACCCGGGCCGCTTCGGCGCGGCGCAGGGCGAAGCGGGTGTAGCCGACCTGCACCAGCAGCGGCTCCCCGCCGAGCGGCCCCTTCGCCACCACCTGCACCGGCTCGCCGGCCACGAAGCCCAGCTCGCGCAGGCGGCGGGCGACGACGTCGTTGGGGTGGCGATCCTCGACAGAGGTGACCGCGACGGGCGTGCGCGGCGGCAGGTCTGACAGCAGCACGATGGCTCCGGACAATCAAGAATTGTTCTCAATTCTAGCATCGCGGCCAGGTGAAGGTTTCCGCTGGACCGGTCCTCGCCGCGCTGCGTCATGGCCGCCCACCGGGGCACCGTTATCATCCGAAACGGTTTTCCCCCGGAGCCGACATGGCCGAACCGCTGCTGATCCAACCGGCCGGCCCCGTGCTGCGCCTGCGCCTGAACCGGCCGCACCTGCACAATGCCTTCGACCCGGCCCTGATCGCCGCCCTGACCGCCGCGCTGGAACAGGCCGGCGCCGACCCGGCGGTGCGCGCGGTGCTGCTGGAAGGCGAAGGGCCCTCGTTCTCCGCCGGCGCCGACCTCAACTGGATGCGCGGCATGGCCGCCGCCAGCGAGCGGGAGAACCGCGAGGATGCCCTCGCCCTGGCCCGGCTGATGCGCACCCTGGACGAGCTGCCGCGCCCCACCCTGGCGCGGGTGCACGGCCCGGCCTTCGGCGGCGGCGTGGGCCTGGTGGCGTGCTGCGACATCGCCATCGGCACGCCGAAGGCCCGCTTTGGCCTGACCGAAGCCCGGCTGGGCCTGCTGCCGGCGGTGGTCTCGCCCTATGTCGTGGCCGCCATCGGACCGCGCCAGGCGCGGCGCTGGTTCACCACCGCCGGGCATTTCGACGCCGAGGCGGCGCAGCGCATGGGCCTGCTGCATGCCGTGGTGGCCGAGGACGCGCTGGATGCCGCCGTCCAGGCCGAACTGGACCTGCTGCTGCAGGCCGGCCCGGTCGCCGCGGCCTCGGCCAAGGCGCTGGTGCGGCGGGTCGTGGCCGGCGGCCCGGCCGAGGCGCTGGATGCGGACAACGCCGCGCTGATCGCCGCGCTGCGGGTCTCGCCCGAGGGCCAGGAAGGCCTGGCCGCGTTCCTCGGCAAGCGCCCGCCTGCCTGGATCGGAAGCAAGGAATGAGCACCGCGCGCCGGCCCGGCCGTCACCGGGACCGGCACCGCGGACTGATCGTGTTCCAACCGCGTGCCCTGCGCCGCGGTTCCCACCTGGACCCGCCATGCCTGCAAGCCCGTTGTTCAAGCGCCTCCTGATCGCCAACCGCGGCGAGATCGCCTGCCGCGTCATCCGCACCTGCCGGCGCCTGGGGATCGAGACCGTGGCGGTGTACTCGGAGGCCGACGCCGGCGCCCTGCACGTGCGCATGGCCGACCATGCCGTGTGCATCGGCGGCGCGGCGCCGGCCGAGAGCTACCTGCGCGGCGAGGCGGTGATCGACGCCGCGCTGCGCAGCGGCGCCGAGGCCATCCATCCCGGCTACGGCTTCCTGTCCGAGAACGCCGGCTTCGCCGAGGCGGTGGCCGCGGCGGGCCTGGTGTTCGTCGGTCCGCCGGCATCGGCCATGCAGCGCATGGGCAGCAAGGCCGGCGCCAAGCAGCTGATGGCCGCCGCCGGCGTCCCGGTCGTCCCCGGCTACAACGGCGAGGACCAGTCCGCGGAAACACTGGCGGCCGAGGCGCAACGCACCGGCTTCCCGCTGATG
The DNA here is from genome assembly GCF_000283075.1 of Pseudoxanthomonas sp. GW2. NCBI lineage: Bacteria > Pseudomonadati > Pseudomonadota > Gammaproteobacteria > Lysobacterales > Lysobacteraceae > Pseudoxanthomonas > Pseudoxanthomonas sp. GW2. The sequence goes on along the minus strand of NZ_ALIP01000140.1, from coordinate 29,394 downwards.
GTCAAGGCGGCGCACGGCGGCGGTGGCAAGGGCATGCGCGTGGTGCACGCGCCGGAGGACTTCGCCGCCGCGCTGGAAAGCTGCCAGCGCGAGGCACGCAACGCCTTCGGCCGCGACCGCGTGTTGCTGGAGCGCTACGTGCGCTCGCCGCGGCATATCGAGATCCAGGTGTTCGCCGACAGCCACGGCCAGGTGATCCACCTCAACGAGCGCGAATGCTCGGCCCAGCGCCGCTACCAGAAGGTGCTGGAGGAATCGCCCTCGCCGTTCCTGACCCCGCGGCTGCGCGCGGCCATGGGCGAGGCGGCGGTCGCCGCGGCGCGCGCGATCGGCTACGTCAACGCCGGCACGGTCGAGTTCATCGTCGACCCGGAAGGCAACTTCTACTTCATGGAGATCAATACCCGGCTGCAGGTCGAGCATCCGGTGACCGAGATGGTCACCGGCCTGGACCTGGTGGAATGGCAGCTGCGCGTGGCCGCCGGCGAGCCGCTGCCGCTGCGCCAGGACCAGGTGCCGCAACGCGGCCACGCGATCGAGGTGCGGCTGTACGCGGAGGATCCGGATTCGGGCTTCCTGCCGGCCTCGGGCACGCTGCGCACGCTGGCCCTGCCCTCGCCCTCCGCACACGTGCGCGTGGATGCGGGCGTCGAACAGGGTGATGCGGTGAGCGTGTTCTACGATCCGATGATCGCCAAGCTGATCGTGCACGACGTGGACCGCCCCGCGGCGCTGGCCGGCCTGCGCGCGGCGCTGGCGCAATGCCATGTCGCCGGGCTGAAGACCAACATCGGTTTCCTCGAGGCGCTGGCGCGGCATCCGGCGGTGGTCGAGGGCCGGATCGACACCGGCTACCTGGACCGCCATCTGGACGAGTTCCTGCACGGCCGCGATGCGGCAGGCAGCGCCGAACTGGCGATCGCGGCGGTGGCGTTCCTGCTGCGTGCACAGCAGGCCGAGGCCGCACGGGCCGCGGCCGGCGCGGAGCCGCATTCGCCCTGGGCGCTGGCCGATGGCTGGCGCCTGCATGGGCGCGCCGCGCGCCACCTGCGCCTGCGCTGCGGTGAAGCCACGCACGAGGTGCTGGCGCGCGGCCATGGCGGCCAGTGGCAGCTGTCGGTGGACGGCCGGGAACACGCCGTCGACGGCGCGCGCACGCATGATGGCTGGGTGGAACTGCTGCTGGACGGTGTCGGCCGCCGCGCGCGCATGCGCTTCGACGGCGAGGTGCTGGAACTGCATGACGGCCGGCGCCGCCTGCAGGTCGCGCGCCTGTCCGGCGAACGCGCCGGCGGCGAGGAAGGCGACGGCGACGGCCAGGTGCGTGCGCCCATGCCCGGCCGCGTGGTGGTCGTGCGGGTCGGGCCCGGGCAGCAGGTCGAGGCCGGTGCCGAGCTGCTGGTGATGGAGGCGATGAAGATGGAGCTGTCGGTCAAGGCGCCGCGCGCCGGCATCGTTTCCGCGCTGCGCGCTGCGGCCGGCGACTTCGTCGAGGCCGAGGCGGTGCTGGCCGTGGTCGGCGACGCGGAGGCGGCATGAGCGAGTTCGTGCGCATCGTCGAGGTGGCCCCGCGCGACGGCCTGCAGAACGAGGTCGCGATGGTTGCCACCGCGGACAAGATCGCGCTGGTGGACCGGCTCTCGGCCACCGGCCTGCGCAGCATCGAGGCCACCAGCTTCGTCAGCCCGAAATGGGTGCCGCAGCTGGCCGACGCGGCCGAGGTGATGGCCGGGATCCGGCGTCGGCCGGGGGTCGCCTATCCGGTACTGGTGCCCAACCTGCAGGGCTACGAGCGCGCGCGCGCCGCGGGCGCGGAGGAAGTGGCGGTGTTCACCGCCGCGTCGGAAGCCTTCAACCGGAAGAACACCAATGCCTCGATCGACGAGTCGATCGAGCGCTTCATGCCGGTGCTCGAGCGCGCCCGCGCCGACGGCGTGCGCGTGCGTGGCTATGTCTCCACCGTGCTGGGCTGCCCCTACCAGGGACAGGTGCCGCTGGCCGACGTGGTCCGGGTGGCGCGGCGGCTGCACGCGCTGGGCTGCTACGAGGTCTCGCTGGGCGACACCATCGGCGTGGGCACTCCGCGCAAGGCGCGGGAAATGCTGCTGGCGGTCGCCGCCGAGGTGCCGATGCAGGCGCTGGCAGTGCATTTCCATGACACCTGGGGCCAGGCCCTGGCCAATGTCGCCGCCTGCGTGGAAGCCGGCGTGCGCGTGGCCGACGCCGCGGTCGCCGGCACCGGCGGCTGCCCCTACGCACGCGGCGCCAGCGGCAACCTCGCGACCGAGGACCTGGTGTACATGCTGCATGGCATGGGCCTGGAGACCGGGGTCGACCTGGAGGCGCTGGCGGAGACGGGGCGTTGGCTGGCTGGTGTGCTGGGCCGCACGACCGGCAGCAAGGTTGGGCAGGCGCTGGCGCGGGAGTGAGCGAAGCCGGACGCGCTTCGTCTGGCCGGCCTCCCCCTTCGCGGCGGAACGTTGCAGGGCGCGCGCGATGCTGCGATCGGCGCGGCGACTGGCACACCGGCCCTCACCCCGGATGCGCTTCGCTTATCCGGCCACGTGATGCGGCGGATGGACGGCTTCCCTGGCCCTGCCGGGAATCATCCTCTCTGGAGGCAGAGGGAACGCCGTCAACCCTGCGGGCCTTGCAGGCGCGAATCCCAGCTTTCGGTCTGGCCCTGTTCGAGGCGGCGCTCGAAGGTGCGCTGCCAGGAAGGCACCAGCGGTAGCCGCAGCGCCGCGCGCAGTTCGTCCTGGTCCAGGGTGCGCCGGTACAGCAGCGCGGCCAGGCGTGGCAGCGGCCATTCCGGATACGGGCGTTCCAGCAGGAGCAGGTCATCGCCGGCCTGAACCTGGCCGGGTTCGAGCACGCGGTAGTACCAGCCACTGCGGCCGCTGTCCTGCACCCGGCGCGCCATGTCCGGCACGCCGAAGCGGTCGGACAGCTTCCAGCACGGTTGCCGCCCCTGCGCCACCTCGACCACGGCCGTGCCCAGGCGCAGGCGGTCGCCGAGGCAGATACCGGACTCGGTGACGCCGTTGGTGCTGATGTTCTCGCCGAACGCGCCGGCGGCCTGCAGCAGCGGATGCGCGCCGATTTCCGCGGCCCACGCCGCGTAGTGGTCGCGGGCGTAGTGGTGGATGGCCTTGTCGGGACCGCCATGCACGCGGCGGTCGCCCTGTTCGTCGCCCTGCAGGCCCTCGGGGCCGATCGCGACCGGCCCCTGGCGTGGTTGCTTGGCGATCGCGCTGCGGCTGCCGGGCCGGGTATACGCCACGGCCGTGCCGGTGAGCACGGCCTCGACCCGGGCCAGGACGCGCGCGCTCACGCGCCCACCACCGCGCCGACAGGACGGCGATGGGCACGTGCTGCCGGCATCAGGCCGCCGCGGGCAGTGCCGCGATCTCGGCCTTCAGCAGCTCGCCCAGGACCTTGATGCCCTGGTCGATCTTCTCCGCCGGCACGGTCACGAAGGACAGGCGCAGGGTGTTGCGGCGCGGTTCGGCGGCGTAGAACGGCGCGCCCGGCACGAAGGCCACGTTGCGCTCGATTGCCTTGGCCAGCAGCGCGCCGGTATCGATGCCTTCCGGCAGCTCGACCCAGATGAACATGCCGCCTTCCGGGCGGTTCCAGCGCGCTTCCTTGGGGAACTCGCGCTCCAGCGCCGCCAGCATGTGCTGGCACTGGGCGCCGTACAGGCTGCGGATCGAGGGGATGTGGCGGTCGATGAAGCCGTCCTGCACCGCCTCGTGGACGATGCGCTGCGAGAACGACGGGGTGTGCAGGTCGGCGGCCTGCTTGGCCTGGACCATCTTGCCGAGGATCTCCTCCGGCGCCACCACGTAGCCCAGGCGCAGGCCCGGGGCCAGCACCTTGGAGAACGAGCCCATGTAGATCACGCCGTCGGGGTTCATCGACAGCAGGCTGGGCAGCGCCTCGCCGCCGTAGGACAGCTCGCCGTACGGGTCGTCCTCGACCAGCGGCACGCCGGCCCTGGCGGCCAGCTCGACCAGGGCCTTGCGGCGCTCCAGCGGCATGCGCCGGCCGGTCGGGTTCTGGAAGTTCGGCAGGCAGTACAGGAAGCGCGCGCCTTCCAGGTCGGCCGGGGTGATCTGGTCGGTGACGATGCCCTGGGCATCGCTGGGCAGGGAGGCGAACTTCGGCGCGAACAGCGAGAACGCCTGTAGCGCGCCGAGGTAGCTGGGGGTTTCGACCAGGACCTTGCTGCCCTCGTCGATCAGCACCTTGCCAAGCAGGTCCAGGCCCTGCTGCGAGCCGGTGGTGATCAGCACGCGCGAGGCCGGGATCTTCGCGCCATTGCGGCCCAGGCGCTCGGCCACCCATTCGCGCAGCGGGGTGTAGCCTTCGGTCGGGCCGTACTGCAGGGCCGCGTGCGGGGCCTCGCGCAGCACCTTCTCGGTGGCCTCGCGCATGCGCTCGACCGGGAAGGTCGCCGGAGACGGCAGGCCGCCGGCGAAGGAAATGACTTCGGGACGCTCGGTGACCTTGAGGATCTCGCGGATCGCAGAGCTGGTGAGGGCCCGGGCGCGCCCGGACAGCGTGAATTGGGTGCTCATGGGCCTAGTCTAACGGTTATGCCCGCCGCGGGCCCATTGCTGCGGCGCAGCGCCCGGGGCACCCGCAGACCGGTTCTTCACGCCGGCCCGCCGCATCCTTGCAGGCCGACGGGCGCGGCGCCCGATGCACCCCAGGAGGCAGGCATGTCTTTCCGCCAGTTCCCCGCCACCGGCAACGACGGCAACGCCTACGTCATCATCGAGTTCCACGACGAGAACGGCCCCGACGGCCGCCCGTCCCTGCGCTACGAACTGCCCGACGGCCAGCGCCTGGTGCGCAAGGACAAGCAGTTCAGCAACGAGGACGGCAGCCTGGTGCTGACCGCCGACTGAGGGCTCAGGGCCGTTCCAGCACCCGGCCCAGGCCGCTGCGGTCGATCGCCCCGGCCGCGGCGCGCAGGCGCTCGACGTCGGCGTCGGCGTCGAAGCCGATGCGGAAGTGCACCTCGCCGGCCGGGGTGCGCGAGGAGTGGATCGAGGTCAGGTTGATGCCGTGCTCCTCGAACACGTGCAGCAGCGCGCGCAGCGAGCCAGGGCGGTCCTCCGGCAGGTGCACGCTCAGGCGCCGGCTCTCGGTGAGGTCGGCCAGCAGGTAGCCCACCCGTTCGAAGGTGTAGCTGCCCTCTTCCAGCGCGGCCTCGCCCCAGGCGGCGCGATTGGCGGCCAGGTAGTGCTCGCGGAACTCGGCCCGCGCCTGGTCGTCGCCACGGGCCACCAGCACCTGCAGCCGCGCGATCTCCGCCGCCAGCCGCGACAGCACCTCCACGGTGTGCGGATTGCCGAACTGGATGTCCTCGTACACCTGCGGGTTGAGCGAAAGGATGCGCGCGGCCACGGCCGCGTCCATCTCGAAGCCGATCGAGCGGTACGGCATCAGCTCGGCCGGGCCGCCCAGTTCGCCGGCGAAGCTGCGCAGCACCCCGGCCTGGCCGAGGTGCACGGCATGCACCATCGCCTGCACCAGGGCCATGACCCGGTCGTGGTGCGCCGGGGTGGCGCGCACGTATTCGCCCTGCAGCGCGTGCAGCAGCTGGTCGACCCAGCCGCGCCACTGCTCGAGGCGTTCCTCGCACACCACAACCACCCGCCCGCGCAAGGTCGGGGTCTTCAGCGGCGCGGTCATCGGATGCAGGCCCACCACCTCGGCGCGCGAAGCCAGCATGGCCGCCACCGGCGCCTGCTTGATCGAGGTGATGTCCAGCCACAGGCGGCCGGCCTCGCGCCCGGCCGAGCGCTGCACGTAGTCGCCAATCAGCGTGGCGGCGTCGCGGATCGGCACGCTGAACACCAGTACGTCGGCCTCGGCCAGCAGGCGCTCGGACGGATCGCTGCCCGGGTCGGCCGGGTCGTGGCCCAGCACCCGCAGTCCCATGCGGTCCTCGAAGAAGCGGCGCAGCCAGCGGCCATAGGCCCCGGCACTGCCCACCACGCCCACCACCGGATGGGCCGGCACCCCCACGCTGCCGCTCAAAGCGCCACCGCCGGGAAGCGCGCCGGGCCGGAAGCCAGCGCCGCGGCCGCCGCCGCCTGCACGTCCAGCTCCTCCCAGCCGTTGGCCAGGGTCGACTCCAGGGTGGCGTGCACGCCGGCCAGGGCGCGCTCGGCGGCGCGTTGCGGCGCTTCGCCGCGCAGCAGGAAGGTCGCCACCAGCGCGGTGAGCACGTCGCCGGTGCCGGCCACGTCCACCGCCAGGCGTGGCGAGCGCAGGCGCCAGGCCTGTTCGCGCCCGACCAGCAGGGTCAGCAGCTGGTCGCCATCGTCCTCGCCCTCGCCCACCACGCTGTGCGCCAGCACCCACTGCGGGCCGCGCTGCAGCAGCTCGCGCGCGGCCTGCAGCGCGTCGGATTCGCGCAGCGCCGGCCGGCCGGCCAGGCGCTCCAGCTCGAAGGCGTTGGGCGTGACCATCCACGCCAGCGGCAACAGGCGCTGCACGAACACCTGCTCCAGCCCGGGTTCGACGTAGGCACCGGTATGGGTATCGCCAATCACCGGGTCCAGCAGGTAGCGCGGCGCCGTGCCGGCGGCATGGTTGCGCTCCAGCCAGGTGGCGAACGCCTCGCCGTTGGCGACGCTGCCGAAGTAGCCGGAGGCCAGCAGCGGCGCGCGCGCGGTGACGCCGCGCTCGTCCAGGCCCAGCAGCAGCTCGGCCAGCCAGTCGGCCGGCAGCACCCTGCCGCGCAGGGTCGGGTAAAAGGGGGTGTTGCTGAACAGCGTGGTCGGCACCTCGGCCACGCGCACGCCCAGCATGCGCAACACCGGCGTGGCCGCGCTGTTGCCGGCGTAGCCGTAGGCCAGCTGCGACTGGACGGACACCAGGTCCACCGGCGAAGGCCCCTGCGGGCGGTTGCGGCGCTCGTGGACCAGGTGGCTTTCCAGTTGGCTCATGCGGAGGGCTTCGGAAGGAGGCAGCGCATGCTAGCGCGTGCTTCCGGGCGCCGCGCGCAGCGTTTCAGGAGCAACGGAAATATGCCGATTCCGGCAGGTTTCCCGCCGGACGCGACAGAAAGCGGGCCCGCAACGCGGGCCCGCCGGAAAGATCGATGCGCAAACCGCGACGCCTCGCCGCGGCATGCCTCAGGACGAGGTCATGCGCCCCCAGAACGCCTTGACGCCGTCGAGGAAGGTGGCCGAACGCGGCGAGTGCCGGCGGCCCTCCTCGCCAGTGAAGGTGGCCTCGAACTTCTCCAGCAGTTCGCGCTGCTCGGCGGTGAGGTTGACCGGGGTCTCCACCACCACGCGGCAGTAGAGGTCGCCCGGGGCGCGGCTGCGCACCGAACGCACGCCCTTGCCGCGCAGGCGGAAGGTCTTGCCGGTCTGGGTCTCGGCCGGGATCCGGATCTCGACCTCGCCGCCCAAGGTGGGCACCGAGACCACGTCGCCCAGCGCGGCCTGGGAGATGCGGATCGGCACCTCGCAGTGCAGGTCGTCGCCGTCGCGGGTGAAGATCGCATGCTCGCGCACGCGCACTTCGACGTAGAGGTCGCCCGGCGGGGTGCCGGGCGGGCCGGCCTCGCCCTCGCCGGTCAGGCGGATGCGGTCGCCGCTGTCCACGCCGGCGGGGATCTTGACCGAGAGGACCTTCTCGTCCTCCACGCGCCCGGCGCCATGGCACTTGCGGCACGGGTTGCGCACCACCTGGCCCCGCCCACCGCAATCGGGGCAGGTCTGCTGCATGGCGAAGATGCCGCGCTGGAAACGGACCTGGCCGTGGCCGTGGCAGGTGCCGCAGGTCTCGACCTTGCCGTCCTCCGAGCCGCTGCCCTTGCAGGCCTCGCACTCGGACAGGGTCGGGATCTCGATGCGCTTCTCGACGCCGGCGACCGCCTCCTCCAGGTCCAGCTCCATGACGTAGCCGATGTCCGCGCCGCGCCGTGCGCCGCGCCCACCACCGCCGCCGAAGATGGTCCCGAAGATGTCGCCGAAGATGTCGTTCATGTCCGGCGCGGGGCCACCCCCGCCACCCATGCCATGCTCGAACGCGGCATGGCCATGGGCGTCATAGGCACGGCGCTTGCCCGGGTCGGACAGGACCTCGTAGGCCTCCTTGCATTCCTTGAACGCGGCTTCCGCGGCGGCGTCCCCCGGGTTGCGGTCCGGGTGGTACTTCATCGCGCAGCGGCGATAGGCCTTCTTCAGCTCCTCGTCGCTGGCGGTGCGGGACACGCCGAGGACTTCGTAGTAGTCGCGTTTCATCGGGAGGCAGTGATTCGTGATTCGTTATTGGTGATTCGAGGGTACACGTCCACGGCGATCCGCCGGGAAAGAGCGGGGCCGGGGCCCCGCTCTTTCCAGCCACGAATCACCAGTCACCAATCACGGCTTCTTGTCGTCCTTGACCTCGGTGAACTCGGCGTCGACCACGTCGTCCTGGGCCGTGCCACCCGGGGCCGCACCGCCGGCCGCGCCGGCATCGCCCTGGCCGGCGGCCGCGGCCGCCGCGTACAGCGACTGCCCGGCCTCCTCCAGCGCCTTGGCCTTGGCCTCGATCTGGGCCTTGTCGTCGCCCTTGAGCGCGGTCTCCAGGTCGGCGATCGCCGACTCTACGCGGCCGATCACGTCGCCCGGCACCTTGCTGCCGTGTTCGGTGATGGCGCTGCGGGTGGCGTGGATCAGGCCGTCGGCCTGGTTCCGGGCCTGGACCAGCTCCTGGAACTTCTTGTCTTCCTCGCGGTGCGCCTCGGCGTCGGCGACCATCCGCTGGATCTCCTCCTCGGACAGGCCCGAGCCGGCCTTGATCTCGACCTTCTGCTCCTTGCCGGTCTTCTTGTCCTTGGCCGACACGTGCAGGATGCCGTTGGCGTCGATGTCGAAGGACACCTCGATCTGCGGCATGCCGCGCGGAGCGGGCTCGATGCCGGTCAGGTCGAACTTGGCCAGCGACTTGTTGTAGCGGGCCTGCTCGCGTTCGCCCTGCAGCACGTGCACGGTCACGGCCGACTGGTTGTCCTCGGCGGTGGAGAACACCTGCGAGGCCTTGGTCGGGATCGTGGTGTTCTTCTCGATGATCTTGGTCATCACCCCGCCCAGGGTCTCGATGCCCAGGCTCAGCGGGGTCACGTCCAGCAGCAGCACGTCCTTGACGTCGCCGGCCAGCACGCCGCCCTGGATCGCGGCGCCCAGCGCCACGGCCTCGTCCGGGTTGACGTCCTTGCGCGGCTCCTTGCCGAAGAACTCGGCCACGGCCTGCTGCACCTTGGGCATGCGGGTCTGGCCACCGACCAGGATCACCTCGCCGATGTCGGAGGCGCGCAGGCCGGCGTCCTTGAGCGCCACCCGGCACGGCTCGATCGAGCGCTTGATCAGGTCGTCGACCAGCGCCTCGAGCTTGGCCCGGGTCAGCTTGATCGCCAGGTGCTTCGGGCCGGTCGCGTCGGCGGTGATGTACGGCAGGTTGACCTCGGTCTGCTGCGCGCTGGACAGCTCGATCTTGGCGCGCTCGGCCGCGTCCTTCAGGCGCTGCAGGGCCAGCGGGTCCTTGCGCAGGTCGATGCCCTGGTCCTTCTGGAACTCCTCGACCAGGTAGTCGATGACGCGCGAGTCGAAGTCCTCGCCGCCGAGGAAGGTGTCGCCGTTGGTGGCCAGCACCTCGAACTGCTTCTCGCCGTCGATCTCGGCGATCTCGATGATCGACACGTCGAAGGTGCCGCCGCCCAGGTCGTAGACCACGATCTTGCGGTCGCCGCCGGCCTTGTCCAGGCCGTAGGCCAGGGCCGCCGCGGTCGGCTCGTTGATGATGCGCTTGACGTCCAGGCCGGCGATGCGGCCGGCGTCCTTGGTCGCCTGGCGCTGGCTGTCGTTGAAGTACGCCGGGACGGTGATCACCGCCTCGGTGACCGTCTCGCCCAGGAAGGCCTCGGCGGTCTTCTTCATCTTCTCCAGCACCTTGGCCGAGATCTCCTGCGGGGCCATCTTGCGGCCCTCGCTGGTCTCGACCCAGGCGTCGCCGTTGTCGTGCTGGCGGATCGCGTACGGGACCAGGCCCAGGTCCTTCTGGACTTCGGCGTCGGTGAACTTGCGGCCGATCAGGCGCTTGACGGCGTAGAAGGTGTTCTTCGGGTTGGTGACGGCCTGGCGCTTGGCCGGCGCGCCGACCAGCACCTCGCCGTCCTTGGTGTAGGCGACGACCGACGGGGTGGTGCGATCACCCTCGGCGTTCTCGATCACGCGGGCCTTGCCGCCCTCCATGATCGCGACGCACGAGTTGGTCGTGCCCAGGTCGATGCCGATGATCTTGCTCATTGATTGGGTGCTCCCTGGAATGTGTTGGGCCGGTGCTGCCTTGGCCTTTGATCGCTAGATAAGGGTGGGCCGGCGCCGTTCAAGTAGACGCATTCAGCCGGATGTTCAGTCGTGGCGGGCCACCACCACCAGCGCCGGCCGCAGCAGGCGCTCGTTGAGCAGGTAGCCCTTCTGGAAGACCTGCAGCACGGTGCCCGGGGCGGCGTCGCCCGGATCGGCCTGGCTGATGGCCTGGTGGTGTTCGGGGTTGAACGGCTGGCCGGCAGGATCGACCACGACCAGGCCGTTGTCGGCGGCGACCTTCAGCAGCTGGCGCTTGGTCAGCTCCAGGCCCTCGCGCAGCGGGCTTTCCTGCTCGCCGGCGGCGGCCAGGCCGGCATCCAGGCTGTCCAGCACCGGCAGCAGCTCGCCCAGCAGCTTCTCGTTGGCGAAGCGGCGGGCCTGCTCGATGTCGCGCGCCACGCGCTTGCGCTGGTTCTCCAGGTCGGCTCGCTCGCGCAGGGAATCCATGCGCAGCTGCTCGATCTCGCCCCGCAGGGCCTCGATCTCCTCGCGCAGCTGGGCCTCGATGCTGGCCTCGGCTTCCTGCGGCTGGGGGGACTGGATGTCGTTTTCGGTCATTGCAAATCGGCTCCGTGGCGGCGCTCCCGGCCGCCCATCCCCGCCCCAATGGGGGCCGGAACGGAGCGATTCAAGGCTGGGACGGTCCGGCCGAGCCCTCCAGGGCCGCCCCGAGCACGTCGGCGGCCGCCTGGACCACCGGGATCACCCGGTCGTAGGCCATCCGCGTCGGGCCGATCACCCCCAGCACGCCCAGCACCTGCCCGCCGCTGCTGTAGGGGGCGGTGACCAGGGACACCCCGTCCAGCGGGGCCAGCCCGGTCTCCTCGCCTATGAATATGCGTACCCCGGGGGCACGCTGGGTGCGCTCCAGCAGCTGCAGGATCTCACGCTTGCGGGCGAAGGCCTCGAACAGCTCGCGCAGGCGCTCCAGGTCCGACAGGTCCTGCAGGCCCAGCAACCGCGTCTGGCCGGCCACGACCATGTCGTCCCCCGGCGGCTCCAGGGCCTGTTCGGCCAGCTCCACCGACTGCGCCAGCAGCTGCTCCATCTCGTCCCGGGCCTGGCGCAGCTCATGCACCAGGGTGGCGCGGATGTGCGCCAGCGGACGCCCGGCGAAATGGGTGTTGAGGTAGTTGGCGACCCGCTCCAGCTCGTCCTGGCCGAAGGCCCGCTGCGGCTCGACCACCCGGTTCTGCACCTCGCCGTCGGCGAACACCACGATGGCCAGGATCCGGCGCCCGCCCAGCGGCACGAAGTCGATCTGGCGGAAGGCGAACTGGCTGCGGCGCGGCGCGCTGACCACCCCGACAAAGTGGGTCATGGCCGACAGCAACTCCGAGGCGTTGCCGAGCAGGGCCTGGGTCCCGGCCGCGGCGGTCAGCTCCGCGCGCAGCCGGGCCAGCTCGTGCTCGCCCAGCGAGCGCACCTGCAGCAGGCTGTCCACGAACACCCGGTAGCCCTGGGCGGTCGGCACCCGCCCGGCCGAGGTGTGCGGCGAGCTGAGCAGGCCGATCTCCTCCAGCTCGGCCAGGATGTTGCGGATCGTCGCCGGGCTGACGTCCAGGCCCGAGTGCTTGGCCAGGGTCTGCGAGCCGACCGGCTCGCCATCGCGGATGTAGCGGCCGATCAGGGTGCGCAGCAGCTGGCGGGCACGCGGATCGAGCTGGACCTGGGCGGACGACGGGGTTGCCATGGGCAATAGATAGCGCCAGCCACCAGGGGGGGCAAGGCCGGCCGGGCCCTGCGTCTCAGCCGGCGCGACGGCCTGCGGCGAGCATCGCGCCGGTATCGGCCACCCCTACAATGTGACCATGCTGACCCATCTCGCCCTGAAGGATTTCGCCGTCGTCCGCGCCACGGAACTGGAGTTCGGACCCGGCATGACCGTGATCTCCGGCGAAACCGGCGCCGGCAAGTCGCTGCTGGTGGACGCCCTGGGGTTCCTGTCCGGACTGCGCGCCGACAGCGGCGTGGTCCGCCACGGCAGCGAGCGCGCCGAGCTGGCGGCCGGCTTCGACCTGTCCGGCAACCCCGCCGCGCGGCAGTGGCTGCGCGAACAGGAGCTGGACGAGGACGACGAGCAGTGCCAGCTGCGCCGGGTGATCCGCGCCGACGGCGGCTCGCGGGCCTGGATCAACGGCCGCCCGGTGACCCTGGCCCAGCTGGCCGAACTGGCCGGGCTGCTGGTGGAGATCCACGGCCAGCACGAGCACCAGTCCCTGCTCTCGCGCGCCAGCCAGCTGGCACTGCTGGACGCCCATGCCCGCAACGAGGCCGAGCGCGCCGCCGTGCGCGCGGCGGCCGCGGCCTGGCAGGCGCTGCTGGACGAGCGCGCGGACCTGCAGTCGCGCGGCGACGTCGGCGACCGCATCGGCTGGCTGGAGCACCAGCTGGCCGAGCTGGAACGCGAGGACCTGGACCCGGCCGCGCTCGAGGCGCTGGACCAGGCCCACCGCCGCCAGGCCAATGCCGCCGGGCTGATCGCCGCCTGCGAGGAGGCGCTGGCCCGGATCGACGGCGACGAAGGCCCCTCGCTCACCGGCCTGCTGCAGCAGGCGCGCAGCGGCCTGGCCCGCGCCGCTGGCGACGAGCCGCGGCTGGGCGAGGTCGACAGCCTGCTGGAAGGCGCGGCGGTGCAGCTGGAAGAAGCGCTGGCCCTGCTCGGCCGGATCCGCGACGACCTGGACCTGGACCCGGACCGCTTCGAGGAACTGGAACGCCGCCTCACCCGGGTCCACGACCTGGCGCGCAAGCACCGCCTGCCAGTGGCCGAGCTGGCCGCGCACCGCGACGCGATCGCCGCCGAGCTGGAACTGCTGCGCGGCGCCGGCGACCGCCTGCTGCAGCTGGATGCGGAGATCGCCAAGGCCAGCGCCCGCTGGCAGGAAGCCGCGGCGGCGCTGGGCGCCACCCGTCGTGCCGCCGGCGAGGCCCTGGCCGCGGCCACCACGGCGCTGATCGACGGGCTGGGCATGGGCGGCGGCCGTTTCCTGGTCGAACTGGAACCGGTGGCCGACGCCGGTTCGCGCCCGGACCCGAACGGCGCCGAGCGGGTCGAGTTCCTGGTCGCGGCCAATGCCGGGCAGCCGCCGCGTCCGCTGCGCAAGGTCGCCTCCGGTGGCGAGCTGTCGCGCATCTCGCTGGCGATCGAGGTCGCCGCGCTGGGTTCGGACGCGGTCCCGACCATGGTGTTCGACGAAGTCGACTCGGGCATCGGCGGCGCGGTGGCCGAGATCGTCGGCCGCAAGCTGCGCGCCCTGGGCCGCTCGCGCCAGGTACTGTGCGTGACCCACCAGCCGCAGGTCGCGGCCCAGGGCCATGCCCACTACCGGGTCAGCAAGGCGCCGGTGGAAGGCATCACCCGCAGCTCGGTCGAGCGCCTGGACGGCGAAGGCCGGCTGGCCGAGGTGGCGCGCATGCTGGGCGGCGTCGAGGTCGGCCCGGAAGCGTATGCCGCGGCGCGGCGCCTGCTGGAGGAGGCGGTGGCCGCGGACGCCACTGCAACCGCGCCGAAGCGGACGCGCCAGCGCGCCACCGCCGCCGGCTGAGGCCATGCATGGAAACGGCGCCGCAAGGCGCCGTTTCCGCATCGGGCACCGGGAGGATCAGCGGCGCGGCTTGCGCACGTACAGGACCAGCGAGTGGTCCTCCAGCTCGTAGCCGTGCCTGGCCGCGATCTGGCGCTGCAGCTCCTCGATCTCCGCGCTCTCGAACTCGATGATCTTGCCGGTATCCAGGTCGACCATGTGGTCGTGGTGGCCGCCGCGGTCCAGTTCGTAGATCGCCTGCCCGCCCTCGAAGTTGTGCTTGATCACCAGGCCGGCGGCCTCGAACTGGGTCAGCACCCGGTACACGGTGGCCAGTCCGATCTCGTCGCCCTGCTCCAGCAGGCGGCGGTAGATGTCCTCGGCGGTCAGGTGGTGCTGGGGCTGCTTTTCCTCCAACAGCTCGAGGATGCGCATCCGCGGATGGGTCACCTTGAGGCCCACGCGGCGAAGGTCGTTGGATTCCATTGGCCCTAGCTCCATTCACTACCGGTTTACCGCCGGCGGGCCGGCGACGGGCCGTTCGGCGCGCCGGGAGTGTATCATCGGCCCATTCTCCACCCCCGCGTAGACGCAATGCCAAGCCTGTCCCGCCTGCTGCTGATCGCTCCCGCCTGCCTGGCCCTCGCCGGTTGCGGCATCCTGTACAAGCAGCCGATCTACCAGGGCAACCTGATGGAAAAGGAGGCGGTGGACCAGCTGCGCCCGGGCCTGAGCAAGCAGCAGGTCGCCGGCCTGCTCGGCACCCCCTCGCTGGCCGATCCCTTCCACCACCAGCGCTGGGACTACGCCGCCAGCGAGCGCACCGACCGCCAGGGCAACGTGGAGATCAAGACCCTGACGCTGCACTTCGAGAACGACACCCTGGTGCGCTGGGAAGGCGAGTACTTCCCCGAGCAGGACCTGGAGCTGGCGCGCAAGTCGCTGCGCCAGTTCGGCCCGAACATCCCCAAGGACAAGGACAAGCGCCGCCGCTGAGGCTAGCGTCCGCCGCGCTGCGCGCCCGCCCGGCGCCGGCGCGCTTCCTTCGGGTCCAGCAGCAACGGCCTGAGCAGTTCCACCCGGTCGCCGTCGCGCAGCGGCGTCTCCGGCCGCGCCGCCGCCCCGAACACCGCGTAGCCGGCCACCTCGCCTTCGTGGCCCAGCGCCGCCGCGCGCACCGCGTCGGCCACGCTCGCGCCCTCCCGCAGTTCCAGCTCGCGCTGCTCGAAGCGGTGCGGCCAGGCGATGACGACCTGCACCCGCATCCTCAGGCCTCGCGGTCGGCCACGCGCACGAAGTCGTCGACCATGCGGTCGGCCAGGCCCTGGAAGCCCAGCGCGAACACCGGCCCCAGCAGGCGCGAGGCCGGCTCGAACTCCAGGGTCAGGCTGACCTTGCAAGCCGCTTCGTCCAGGGCCTGGAAGGTCCACACGCCGTGGAGCTTGCGGAACGGGCCGTCGCGCAGCTGCATGTCGATCCGGTGCGGCCGCTCCAGCCGGTTCTCGGTGGTGAACCAGGTGCGCAGCGAGCCCAGGCCCAGGTCCAGGCGGGCGACCATGCAGTCCTCGCCCTGCTCCAGGACCTGCGCCTGCTCGCACCACGCGAAGCGCCGCGGATAGGCGGCCACGTCGTTGACCAGGTCGAACATGCGGGCCGCCGTATGGCCGACCAGGGCACTGCGGGTGATGCTTGGCATTTGGACCGGGGCGTCTGCGGCCGCCCGATTTGGGCGACAATGGATGGATGAGCAAGAAAGCGCCCAATGATAAGGCAAAGGCCAAGTCCAAGGCCGAGCCGGCCAACCGCACCATCGCCCTCAACAAGCGCGCCCGCTTCGAATACCACCTGGTGGAACGGTTCGAGGCCGGCCTGGCGCTGCAGGGCTGGGAGGTCAAGGCGATCCGCGCCGGCCGCGCCAACCTCACCGACGGCTACGCCTACGTGCAGGACGGCGAGATCTACCTGATCGGCGCGCAGATCACGCCGCTGATCCAGGCCTCCACCCACGTGGTGGCCAACGACCGCCGCACGCGCAAGCTGCTGCTGCACCGGCACGAGATCGACAAGCTGATCGGGCGGGTCGAGCGCGACGGCTACACCATCGTGCCCACCGCCATGTACTGGAGCGGCAACAAGGTCAAGCTCGAGATCGCCCTGGCCAAGGGCAAGAAGGAGCACGACAAGCGCGATACCGCGCGCGACCGCGACTGGCAGCGCGAGAAGCAGCGCGCCCTGCGCCGCCACAACAAGGACGCCTGAGCCGCCGCGCGGGCCGGCCGCCGGCGGCGCCGGCCCGGCTCAGGTGCCGGCCTGCAGCTTCTCGGCGATGAAGTCGAGGAACAGCCGCATCCGCTGCGGCAGGTGGGCGCGCGAGGCGTAGACCGCGTACAGGTTGATCTGGTCGCATTCGAAGGCCTGCAGCGGGCGCACCAGGCGCCCCGCGCGGAGGTCGCCTTCCACGTCCCACAGGGCCTTGTACGCAACGGCGCGTCCCGCCAGCGCCCACTGGTGGACGACCTCGGCGTTGTTCGAAAGCAATGTTCCACCGACGCGGATTTCCCGCAGCTGGCCTCCCTCCCGGTACAGCCAGCGGTCGAACACCCGGCGGCCGCGCACCAGGCGCGCGCAGTCGTGCTGCAGCAGGTCCTCGGGCCTGCGGATCGGCGCGTGCCGCTCCAGGTATTGCGGCGAGACCACCGTCACCCGCTGGCTGCGCAGCAGCGTGCGGGTGACCAGGTTGCCGTCGTTGGGCAGGTCCAGCAGCAGGCCGATGTCGATCTCTTCCTCGACGATGTCGACGTGGGCGTCGTTGAGGAAAAGGTCGATGCTGATCCGGGGATAGCGCGCGGTGAACTCCGCCACCAGCGGCGCGATGCGGTTCCTGCCGATTTCCAGCGGCGCGCAGATGCGCATGTGCCCGCGCGGGTCCCTGGCGCGCTCGGTGAGCTGGGCCTCGGCGGCGTCGAGCTCGCGCAGGATCGCCTCGGCGCGCTCGAGCAGGAAACTGCCTTCCTCGGTCAGGGTGAAGCGGCGCGGACCGCGCTCGATCAGGCGCACGCCCAGCCGCTGTTCCAGCGCCGCCAGGCGGCGGCTTACGACCGGCAGCGAGCTCTGCAGGCGCCGCGCGGCCTCCGAAAGGCTGCCCGCCGCGGCGATGCGCACGAACAGCCTGAGGTCGCCAAAAGCATCGGTCGCGCGCCAGCCTTCCATTTTCCGCAAGGCTATCTTCCTTTTTTTTCCCCTACAAGGCGCCAGGGGCGGCCACCACAATTGCGCCGGATCCAACGGAATACCGAGCGTTTCAACCATGGCCGACCAGACTTCACGCCCCGAGCCGACCCCCGAGCAACGCTTCCGCCGGAGCGTCTACATCGCCACGGCGATTGGCGTCCTGCTGCTGCTTTACGTGGTCGTCGCCGACCAGTTCATGCCCCTGACCCCGGAGTCGCGGGTGCTCTACGACACCACCCGGATCGCGCCGGAAGTGCCCGGCACGGTGGTCCGGGTGAACGTCGCCAACGGCCAGGCGGTGAAGGCCGGGCAGGTGCTGTTCGAGATCGATTCCACCCGTTACGAGCTGGCGGTGCGGTCCGCCAAGCTGGCCCTGGAGGAAACCGAGCGGACCATCCGCCAGCGCGACGCCGACATCGCCGCGGCGCGCGCGGCCGTGGCCAGCGCCAGGGCGGTGGCGGACGACGCGGTGCGCCAGGCCAGGCGGCAGGTCGCCCTGGCCGAGCAGCGCGTGGTGCCGGCCAGCGCCGCCGAGGCGGCCGTCGCCAGGCGCGACGAAAGCCTGGCCGCGCTGCGGGCGGCCGAGGCGCGGCTGCAGGCGGTGCTGGTACAGCGCGGCGAGCAGGGCCCGGACAACCTGTACCTGCGGGAAGCGAAGAACAACCTGGCCATCGCCCAGCGCGACCTCGAGCACACCCGCATCGTGGCGCTGGAGGACGGCATCGTCACCAACATGCGGTTGCGCCCCGGCAACTACGTGCCGGCCGGCACGCCGGTGCTGGCGCTGGTGGGGCTGAAGCCCACCATCACCGCCGATTTCCGCGAGAAGGCGCTGAACCGGGTCAACCCGGGCGACCCGGCCATCGTCAGCCTCGATGCGCTGCCCGGGCGCGTGTTCGTCGGCCGGGTGGTCTCGGTGGACGCGGGCATCGCCCAGGGACAGCTCAACCCGGATGGCTCGCTGGTGGAGACCGTGGAGACCGACCGCTGGATCCGGCGCGCGCAGCGCGTGCGGGTGAACGTGCAGCTGGAGGATCCACCGCAGCTGGTCAGCGGCTCGCGCGCCACGGTGCAGCTGGTGCCGCACAGCTCGACCATCGCCCGCGTCTTCGCGGAAGCCCAGATCCGCCTGCTGGCCGCGCTGCGCTATGTCTACTAACCCTGCCCAGGTGCTGACCGCCAACGACTGGCGCCAGGCCTGCCGCATGGCCTTCGGTGGCTTCGTCGGCTGGGCGCTGGCGACCCTGCTGTCCCTGCCCTACGCGGCCTATTACGCGGTCTACCCGCTGGTACTGCTCGGCCTGTCCCCGGTCTACGACCGGCACGTGGCGCTGCAGTTCATCGCCAGCGCGCCGACCGGGATGATCGCCGCCAGCCTCATGATCGGCGTGTTCTCCACCCACCCGGTGGTGATGACCGCGATCTACCTGGGCTACGCCCTGTTCTGCTTCGCGGTCATGACCAGCCCGCGCAAGCTGTTCATGTACGGCGCCATGTGCCTGGCGGTGTGCAGCGGCCTGGTCCACTACGGCAGCTACCCGGAGATGGCGTGGCAGCAGCTGTTCTGGGCCATCGCCGGTTCGCTGGCCTGCAGCGTGGTCCTGTACGTGCTCTCGTTCGCCCTGTTCCCGGACGTGGAGCCGCGCGCCCCGCGCATCCCGCCGAAGCGCACCCCGACCCAGCGCCGCCACCTCGTCCTGCTGTGCGCGCTGGGCGCGACCGGCTCGTTCGCGTTCTTCCAGCTGGTCGAGATGAGCGATTCGCTGAGCGCGCAGATGGCCACGGTGCTGATCCTGCTAGGCCTGACCCACGAGGGCATCTGGAGCTTCGGGCGCACCCGCATCGTGGGCTCGGTCATAGGCTCGATCCACGCCTCGGTGACGCAGCTGCTGATCACCCACTACTCCAGCTTCTGGCCCCTCACCGCGAGCGCCCTGCTGGCCGGGCTGCTGTGGTTCAGCGCCAGCCACACCCGCGACAAGTCCGGTTCGATGACGGGTTTCTCGGCGGTCACGGCGCTGGCGATCCTGTTCGGCCTGCTCAGCCCCACCGACGACCTGATCGGCAACTCCCTCTATCGCGGCGTCTCGGTGGTGATCTCGGTCTCGGCGATGCTGGTGTTCATCTCGCTGCTGCACTACGCGCTCAACCGCTTCCCCTCGACCCGCTGGGAAACCCCGGCCTGATCGCGCCGGCCACCGCGCGGGCAAGAAAAAACCCCCAGCCCGCGGGGGCTGGGGTTTCGTCATTGGTGGAGGTGGGCGGAGTTGAACCGCCGTCCGAAGGCACTCCATCTCCGGCACTACATGCTTAGCCCGCCGTTGGATCTCGTCCCGTTGCAGCACGGCGTGCGAAGCGCGCCCCGGGACCAGCCTGTTTTGTTTTGACCATCAGCTGACAGGCAGCCGCCGATGACGATCCCGTGATGATGACCCTACATCCACGAGCACGGGCACAAGTGGGTTCGGGGCTAGGCCTTAGGCGGCCAGAGCGTAGTTGTCGTCGTTGGCAACTATGAGTTTTGCCGCTGGATTAACGAGGAAAGCTGCCCCCTCGGCATGCGCCAGTCGACTTCGCAACCCCCGTCGAAACCAGGACACCCCCGGGAACTTCGGGCGAGCTTCATCGCCAGACGGTAGCCAGTGTAGGGACGCCGGCGGCGCCAGACAAGGCGTGCGTGGCCGCAGGCGCGGCCGCGGTTCATGCGCCGGCGTTCACCCGGCGCGCGCGAGGCCTGCCCTAGCCTGCGGCCATGCCGCGACCAGACGATCCCGTGCGCGGCGCGCCGCGGCTGGCGCGCCCGGTGGACGACGTACCGGAAGGCAGCCTGTCCGCGCTGCGCCGCCAGGCCGCCGGATGCCGGCGCTGCCCGCTGTGGCGTCCGGCCAACAGGACCGTGTTTGGCGCCGGGCCGGCGGGCGCACGCACCCTGCTGGTGGGCGAGCAGCCCGGCGACCGCGAGGACCTGGAGGGCAAACCCTTCGTCGGCCCGGCGGGGCAGCTGCTGCGCCGGGCGCTGGCCGAGGCCGGGCTCGAGCCAGCGTCCCTGTACCTGACCAACACGGTCAAGCACTTCAAGTTCCAGCCGCGCGGCAAGCGCCGGCTGCACCAGCGCGCCAATGCCGCCGAACAGGCCGCCTGCCGGCCATGGCTGGCTGCCGAGCTGGAGCGGGTGGATCCGGACGTGGTCGCCGCGCTGGGCGCGATGGCCGCAAACGCCGTGTTCGGGACGGCGTTCCGGCTGACCCGCCAGCGCGGGCAGTGGCAACGCATCGGCCCGCACACCCACGCGCTGGCGACCTGGCATCCGTCCGCCATCCTGCGCATGCGCGGCCCGGAGCGCGAGCGCGCGTACGCGCAGCTGCTGGAGGACCTCCGCCGCCTGCGGCAGCCGCCCGCGGGCTGATGGGATCGCGTGGATTGCAGCGCTTTCCGCAGCCCTCGCCCCGCGTTCACGGCGCCAGCGTTGCAATGCCCGCTTCCAACCTGCGGAGGTGCCCCATGGCCCGGTGCGACGTATGCGGCAACGACTACGACAAGGCTTTCCGGATCACCCTGGCCGACGGCAGCAGCGGTACCTACGATTCCTTCGAGTGCGCCATCCACGCGGTCGCGCCGACCTGCGAGCACTGCGGATGCCGGATCATCGGCCACGGCGCCGAGAGCGACGGGCGCTTCTTCTGCTGCGCGCACTGCGCCTCGCACGCCGGGGTCGAAGGCATCGAGGACCGCGCCTGAGCGGCGCCTATTCCTCCGGCCCGTCCTCCGGCGGCAGCAGCCGGCGCCGCTCGAACCAGCGCAACACGGTCAGCACCGCCAGCGTCAGCAAGGCGATCGCCAGGCCCAGGGCCAGGTAGCCGAAGCCGACGGTGATGCCGATCGCCGCCACCGTCAGCAGCGAGGCGGCGGTGGTGATGCCCTGCACGCCGTCGCCCTTGCGGCTGGCGAAGATGGTGCCGGCGCCTATGAACGAAACGCCGGCAACCACCGCTTCGACCAGGCGCAGTGGGTCGATGCGCAGGCCGGTGCCGGCGTAGTGGTCGTCTTCCAGCACCATCCGGCCCAGGCCCAGCAGCAAGGCCGAGGTGCCGGCGACCAGCATGTGGGTGCGGAACCCGGCCGGGCGGTTCTTCAGTTCGCGCTCGAAGCCGATGGCGCCTCCCAGCGCCATCGCGTAGACCACGGCCGGCAATACCCGCAGCTGCTCGATCCAGTCCATGGACGCAGCGTGCCCACGCCTCCCGCCATGCATCGTGAAGGCCGGCTCAGTTGCCCAGCGGCGGCACCCATTGCGCGGCGGCCACGCCCTGCCCCGCCGGCGGCTCGCCGGCGCGGGCATGGGTGCCGCCGAGGGCCTTGTACACGGCCACCGCGGCGATGTTGACCGCGGCCTCGGCCTCGGCCAGGGCGTCGTCGGCCGCCAGCTGGGTGCGCTGGGCGTCCAGCAGGGTCAGGAAGTCGATGCCGCCCTCGCGGTAGCCGACCGCCGCCAGGCGCTCGGCCTCGCGCGCCGCCTCGGCCTGCTGGACCACGATGCGCAGGCGCTCCTGCCTGCGCGCGTAGTCCTGCAATGCGTTCTCCGCATCCTCCAGCGCGGCGAGCACCGCCATCTCGTACTGCACCGCGGCCGCGTCGGCCCCGGCCTCGGCCGCGCGCAGGCGCGCGCGCACGCTGCCAAGGTCGAGCGCGGCCCAGCTGATCGCCGGGCTCACCGACCAGGCCTCGTTGCGGCCGGCGACCAGCGAGGAGAAATCGCCGGAGAGGAAGCCGGCAAAGCCGCGGATGCTGATCCGCGGGAACAGGTCCGCGGTGGCCACGCCCACGCGTGCGGTGGCCGAGGCCAGGCGCCGTTCGGCGGCGCGTACGTCCGGGCGGCTGCGCAGCAGGTCGCGCACGTCGCCCAGCGGCAGGGCGCGGGCGAAGGCCGGCACCGGCTTCGGCGCCAGCAGTTCGTCCAGCGCGCCCGGCTGCAGGCCCTGCAGCACGGCCAGGCGGTAGCGCGCGGTGGCCTCGATCGAGCGCAGCAGCGGGATGTCGGCTTCGATCGCCTTCAGCTGCGCGCGGCTGCTGTGCACGTCCAGGGCGCTGCCGGCGCCCAGCGCCTCGCGGGTCTCGGTCAGGCGCTGGGTCTGGTCGAGGTTGCGCAGGGTCTGTTCGGCCACCTCGATCCGCTTCTGGGTGCCGCGCAGCAGGAAGTAGTTGCGCGCCACCTCGGCGGCGATGCTGACCTGCACGTCCTCCAGCCCCGCCTGCTCGGCCTGCAGGTCGGCGCGCGCCGCCTCGGCGCCGCGCCGCAGGCGGCCGAACAGGTCCAGCTCCCAGGCTGCGTCGAAGCCCAGGCTGTAGACCTCGTCGATGCCGCCGCCGGCGGCATCCGGCTGGCGCGTGCGTTCGCCGGTGGCCGCCACGCCCACGTGCGGCCACGGGTCGAGGCGGCGTTCGCTGAATACCGCGCGCGCGGCCCGTACCCGGGTCGCGGCCAGGCGCATGTCGGGATTGGCCAGCAATGCGTCGCCGACCAGCTTCTCCAGCACCGGGTCGTCGAATTGCGCCCACCATTGCGCAACCGCGACGCCGGGGGCGAAGGCTTCCTCCGCGGCATTGCGCAAGGTCACCTCCGGCGGTACCGGCGCGCGGTAGTCGGGGCCGGCGGCGCAGGCCGCCAGCACGGCGGTGGCCACGGCCAGGCAGAGGGTCCGGATCACCACGGCAGTTCCTCCTCGAAGTGGAAGAAGCGGCCGTTGGGCGCGTCCTCGCCGGCCAGCGCCAGCCGCACGCTGGTGCGGGCGCCGTCCGGGATGTCCAGCTCGCCCTCGCCCTTGTTCATGTCGGTGCGCACGTAGCCGGGATGGACGGCGTTGACGCGCACCTTGCTGTCGCGCAGTTCCCAGGCCAGCTGCACGGTCCAGGCGTTGAGCGCGCTCTTGGACACGTTGTAGGCAGGAAGCTTGAAGTCGTAGATCGGCGAGGCCGGGTCGCCGTGCAGCGCCAGCGAACCCAGGATGCTGGAAACGTTGACGATGCGCCCGGCAGGCGCGGCGTGCAGCAGCGGCAGGAACGCCCGGGTCACCTCGACCACCCCGAACAGGTTGGTCTCGAAGGTGGTGCGCCAGGTTTCCGCGGACTGTTCGGACGGCTTGATGCCGAGCCGGTCCAGCAGCACGCCGGCGTTGTTGACCAGGATGTCCAGGCGGCCGTGGCGGCGCTGCACCTCTGCGACGGCCTGGCGGATGCTCCCGCCGTCGGTGACGTCGAGCGCGATCGCCTCGACCGGCAGCCCCTGCGCCTGCAGCCCGAGGCTGGCCTCGACCGCGCGCGTGCGGTCGCGCCCGGCCAGCAGGGTGTGCACCCCGGCCTGGGCCAGCTGGCGCACGGTCTCCAGGCCGATGCCGCGGGTGGCGCCGGTCACCAGCGCGATGCGGTTGGAAGCGTTCATGTTGCGGATTCCTCGTTGCGGATGGTGTGGATGGCGTTGCGTGGCTGGCGGAACCGGCGTGGCGGCCGCGGGCGGCCGGGCCACGCCGGATCCGGACATCGCTGCCCCGGGCTCATGCGCGCACCTCGGCGCCTTCGGCCACATCGGCATGCGGCGCGTGCGAGACCAGCGGCCGGTTGGCGAGCTTGCGCAGGGCCACGTAGAACACCGGGGTCAGGAACAGGCCGAACAGGGTCACGCCGAGCATGCCGGCGAACACGGTCACGCCGGTGACCGAGCGCACCTCCGCGCCCGCCCCGCTGGACAGCACCAGCGGCACGGTGCCGGCGATGAACGCCACGGAGGTCATCACGATCGGACGCAGGCGCAGGCGGCAGGCCTCCAGCGCGGCCTCCAGGATGCCCTTGCCCTGCAGCTCCAGTTCGCGGGCGAACTCGACGATCAGGATCGCGTTCTTGCACGCCAGGCCCATCAGCACCACCAGGCCCACCTGCACGAACACGTTGTTGTCGCCGCCGGTCAGCCACACCCCGGCCAGGGCCGAAAGCATGGTCATCGGCACGATCAGGATCACCGCCAGCGGCAGGGTCCAGCTCTCGTACAGCGCGGCCAGCACCAGGAACACCAGCAGCACGGCCAGCGGAAACACCACCAGCGAGGCCTTGCCCTGGGTGGCCTGCTGGTAGCTCAGGTCGCTCCAGTCGATCGCCATGCCCGGCGGCAGGACTTCCCGCGCCAGCCCGGCCACCGTGGCCATGGCCTCGCCCGAGGACAGCACCCGCGGGTCGGCGTCGCCCATCAGGTCTGCGGCCGGGTAGCCGTTGAAGCGGATCACCGGGTCCGGGCCGTAGGCCTGGCGGATGTCGACCATCGAGCCCACCGGCACCATCTCGCCGGCGGCGTTGCGGGTGCGCAGGTTGGCGATGTCGCTGACGTCGTCGCGGAACGGCGCATCGGCCTGGGCGATCACCTGCCAGGTGCGGCCGAACATGTTGAAGTCGTTGACGTAGGCCGACCCCAGGTACACCTGCAGGGTCTCGAACAGCTCGGTCAGCGGCACGCCCTGCGCCTTGGCCTGGACGCGGTCGACCTCGGCCTCCAGCTGCGGCACGTTGGCCTGGTAGCTGGAGATCGGGAAGCCCATGCCGGGCACCTGCGAGACCGCGCCCTGGAAGGCCTGCACCGCGTTCTGCAGCTCGCCGTAGCCCAGGCGGGTGCGGTCCTCGACGAACAGCGACCAGCCCGAACCGTTGCCCAGGCCCTGGATGGCCGGGGGCATGAAGGCGAAGGTGAAGCCGTCCTGGATCGTGGAGAAGCGGCGGTTGAGCTCGGCGGTGATCTCCTCGGCGCTGGCCTTGCGCTCGCCGAACGGCTTGAGGGTGAAGAACACCACGCCATTGTTCGGGGTGTTGGTGAACTGCAGCGGGTTCAGGCCCGGGAACGCCACCTCGTTCTGCACGCCCTCGACCTCGGCCGCCATCGCCGCCATGCGCTTGAGCACCGCGTCGGTGCGCTCGATCGAGGCACCCTCCGGCATCTTCACGCCGGCGATGACGTACAGCTTGTCCTGCACCGGGATGAAGCCGGCCGGCACCGCGTTGAACACCACCCCCGCGCCGACCAGCAGCAACGCGTACACCGCGAACACCGCGCCGCGGCGGCCCAGGGCGCGCGATACCGCGCCCTGGTAGCGCT
The DNA here is from genome assembly GCF_000283075.1 of Pseudoxanthomonas sp. GW2. Taxonomy (NCBI): domain Bacteria; kingdom Pseudomonadati; phylum Pseudomonadota; class Gammaproteobacteria; order Lysobacterales; family Lysobacteraceae; genus Pseudoxanthomonas; species Pseudoxanthomonas sp. GW2. The sequence continues at coordinate 4,120 of NZ_ALIP01000140.1, read as the reverse complement.
CGGAACTGGTGTTGAAGAAGCGGTTGAACGGGCGGAACACCCAGCCAAACAGGCGCTCGATGATGCGCGTGGGCCGGTCCTTCTCCGCGTCGTGCGGCCGCAGCAGCTTGGCCGCCAGCGCCGGCGACAGGGTCAGCGAGTTGATCGCCGAGATCACCGTGGAGATGGCGATGGTCACCGCGAACTGCTTGTAGAACTGGCCGGTGACGCCGGTGAGGAAGGCCATCGGCACGAACACCGCGCACAGCACCAGGGCGATGGCGACGATCGGCCCGGACACCTCGCGCATGGCCAGGTGCGCCGCCTGCAGCGGACTGGCGCCCTCCTCGATGTGGCGCTCGACGTTCTCCACCACCACGATCGCGTCGTCGACCACGATGCCGATCGCCAGCACCAGGCCGAACAAGGTCAGGGTGTTGATCGAGTAGCCCAGCACGTACAGCACCGCGAACGTGCCCACCACCGACACCGGCACCGCCAGCAGCGGGATGATCGAGGCGCGCCAGGTCTGCAGGAACAGGATCACCACCAGCACCACCAGGAACACCGCCTCCATCAGGGTGCTGATCACCGACTTGATCGAGTCGCGGACGAAGATCGTGGTGTCGTAGATCGACTGGATCTCCACGCCGGGCGGCAGCCGCGGCCGGATCTCGTCCATCTTGCGCACCACCGCGTCGCGGATCTCCAGGGCGTTGGCGCCCGGCGCCTGGAAGATGCCGATGGCCGCCGCGTTCTTGCCGTCCAGGCGCGCGCGCAGGGTGTAGTCGCCGGCGGCCAGCTCGATGCGGGCCACGTCGGACAGGCGCACGACCTGGCCGTCTTCGCCGTTCTTGAGCACGATGGCGCCGAACTCCTCCACGCTCTCCAGGCGGCCCTTGGCGTTGATCGGCAGCAGGAAGTCGCTGCCGCCGGGCATCGGCTCGGCGCCGATCTGGCCGGCGGAGACCTGCACGTTCTGCTCGCGGATCGCGCGCAGCACGTCGCCGGCGGTCATCTGCCGCGCGGCCACCTTGTCCGGGTCCAGCCAGATGCGCATGGCATAGTCGCCGCCGCCGAACAGCTGGGCCTCGCCCACGCCGGGGATGCGCGCCAGCTCGTCCTTGACGTGCAGGCGCATGTAGTTGCGCAGGTACAGCGAGTCGTAGCGGCCGTCGCTGGAAGTCAGGTGCACGACCATCAGGAACACCGGCGACTGCTTCTGGGTGGTCACGCCCTGGCGGCGCACGTCCTCGGGCAGGCGCGCCTGCGCCTGGGCGACGCGGTTCTGCACGCGCACCGCGGCCTCGTCCGGGTCGGTCCCGGGGCGGAAGGTCACGGTCAGCTGCAGCACGCCGTCGGAACCGGCCACCGACTTGAGGTACATCATGTCCTCGACGCCGTTGATCGCCTCTTCCAGGGGCGTGGCCACCGTCTCGGCGATGACCTTGGGGTTGGCGCCCGGGTAGACGGTGCGGACCACCACCGAGGGTGGCACCACGTCCGGGTATTCGCCGATCGGCAGCAGCGGGATCGAGATCAGGCCAGCGGCGAAGATCACGATCGACAGCACCGCCGCGAAGATCGGCCTGTCGATGAAGAAGCGCGAGAAGTCCATGGGGGTGGTTCCTGGATTCCGGGAAAGAAAGGGCCCGCCCTCCCCTGGGGGAGGGGGATTCGGGGAGGACGGGCGCCTTGGGGGAAGCCGCGCCTTGGGCGCAGGCCGGTCAGGTCATCGCGCCGCCAGGGAGGACGAAGCGGACGCCGGCTCGCCCATGGCAACGGCCTGGGCCTGCACCGGCATGCCGGGGAAGAACACCTTCTGCACGCCCTTGACGATCACCTTGTCGCCGGCCTGCAGGCCCTGTTCGACGATGCGCAGGCCCTCGACCAGGCGGCCGACGACGACGTCGCGCCGCTGCGCCTTGCCCTCCTCGTCGACCACGTACACGTACTTGCGGTCCTGGTCGGTGAGCACGGCCTTGTCGTCCACCAGCGCGGCCTCGAAGCGGCCGCTGCCCGGCAGGCGCACCCGCGCGTACAGGCCGGGGGTGAAGCGGCGGTCGGCGTTGTCGAGCACGGCGCGGGCGCGGATGGTGCCGGTGCTGCGGTCGACCTGGTTGTCGAGGAAGTCGATCGTGCCGCGGTGGGGGAAGCCGTCCTCGTTGGCCAGCGCGACCTGCACCGGCAGCGTGCCCTCGCGCTCGCTGGCGCGCTTGCCGCTGCGGGCCAGCTCGGCGTAGCGCAGGAAGCTGCGCTCGTCGGCGTCGAAGTGCACGTGCACCTTGTCCAGCGACACCACGGTGGTCAGCACGCTGGCGGCGCCGCCGGCGCCGACCAGGTTGCCCGCGGTCACCAGCGCCCTGCCGGCGCGTCCGTCGATCGGCGCGCGCACCCGGGTCCATTCCAGGTTGAGCCGCGCCGCGTCCACCGCGGCCTGCGCCGCGGCGAGGTCGGCCTGGGCCTGCTGCGCGGCGGCGCGCCGCTGCTCCCAGGTTTCCACCGAGATGGCCTGTTCGTCGGCCAGGCGACGGGCGCGCTCGGCCTCGCTGCGCGCCACTCCGGCCTGCGCCCGCGCCCGCGCCAGCGCGGCCTCGGCACGCGCCAGCTCGGCGCGGTAGCTGCGGTCGTCGATGGTGAACAGCACGTCGCCCTTCTTCACTTCCTGGCCTTCGCGGAAGTTCACCGATTCGATGTAGCCGGAAACGCGCGGACGCAGCTCGACGCTCTCGACCGCCTCGATGCGGCCGCTGAATTCGTCCCACTGCTGCACCGGGCGCACCGGCACCTCGGCCACGCCCACTTCCGGCGGCGGCATCTGCTCGGCCGCGTGGCCGCCGTCGCAGCCGGCCAGCAGGGTCAGCGCGATCGCGCCGGTGGCGCCGAGCGCCAGCAGGCGTCGGGTCCTGATACGGGGTCGGATCGTCCTGGTCATGGGGGTGTCCTTGTAATCCGTGGGGGAAAGGGGGAGGAACGGTTGGCTGGCGGGCGCGCTCATGCGGCACGTCCCGCGTCGGAGGCGCCTGGGGCGCCGGAAGCCGCGGCGAGCACGCTGGCGAACTCGCGGCCGAGCAGGCCCGGCGGCATGGCGCCGGCGTTGTCGGCGTAGGTGACGATGCAGCGTGCGTCCGGGCTGCTGCGCGCCAGCAGCGAGACCATCGCGCGGCCCACGCCCAGGGCGCTGTGCCAGCCGGGACAGGCCCTGGCGGTGTTCTCGGCGGTCCACACCGGCGCGTCGATCGACAGCATCTGCACGCGCACGCCCAGCGGCTGGGCTTCCTCGTGCAGCACCTGCACCAGCATGCGGGTGGCCGCGATCGCGACCGAGGCATGGCCATAGCCGGCCCAACCGCAGCGCGCATGCGGACCACCGGCCACCAGGTAGCGGTCGCCGCCCCGCTGCTGCAGCAGCGGCAGCAAGTGGCGGGCAGCGGCCAGGTGGGGCAACACTTCCTGTTCCAGGCTGGCCGAAAGCACCGGCACCGCCTGGTCCAGCAGGCGCGAGGCGCGGCGCACGCCGGCGGTGGCATCCACCACCGCGCGCAGGGGCCGCGGCCGCCGCGCGATGCGGCGGGCCAGGTCCTGGGCGGCGCCGTCGTCGGCTACCGAGGCCACCATCACCTCCAGCCCGGGCTCGTCGGCGTGCATCGCCGCCAGGCGCTGCAGGCGGGCCGCGTCGCGCGCCACCGCCAGCACCGGACTGCCCGCCTCCAGCAGCGCGGCGACCACGCCCGAACCGACCCGGCCGCTGGCGCCAAGCACCAGCACCTCGGGAGCGAGCATCCCGTTCATGGGATTTTTTCTCCCATCGCCGGGATAATCCCGCCGGAGCGACCATGCCGGTGCTTGTGCGTGGCCGGCAGCGACAGCCCGCCCTGCTGCAGCCGGCGGGACACGGTGAACTCGCGGAAATGCCCGCGGGGCCTGCTTTCCCCGAGCTTCGGCAGGTGCAAGTCCTTGTCGCCGTTCGGGGCACTGGGCGGAGCAAACAGGATCTTGAGGCGCCGGATCAGCATGGCATCCCTCCTTCGGTGGGCACGGGATGCAAAGCTACGCTTCGAATCAGGACTTGATTAGTCCCGATTTGGGGGAATAATCGTCCCGCAGCAGGTCCAATCCTGCGCGCCCCCTCCCCCCCCCC